>JBJHAZ010000033.1:0-12536 GCA_050485225.1 Gammaproteobacteria bacterium | reverse complement strand
CCAGGAGCGTCCGCTTGCCAGCGCATCGTCCAGCCGCCATCGTGCCCGCCCGCCAGGTTGACGCGCCATGAGTCGCTGGCTGCGAGATCTCGGGCTGCCGGTGGTCGCCGGACTGCTGGCGGCCGGCGCCGTATTGCTACTGTTTCCCGGGACGGCGACCCCGCCGGAGTCGCCGGCAACAGCGCTTCAAGGCTCCGCCCCGCCCCCCGGGGCCGATGCGGGCCCGGTGTCCTACGCGGACGCGGTCGGGCGAGCCGCACCCTCGGTGGTCAACATCTACACCACCAAGATCCTCACCCGACCGCGCAACCCCCTGCTCAACGACCCTCTGTTCCGGCGGTTCTTCGACAGCACCGATCAACCCCAGCAGGAACGCATGCAGTCGGCACTCGGCTCCGGCGTCATCGTTTCGGCGGAGGGCTATATCCTGACCAGCAACCATGTGGTCGACAGCGCCGACCAGATTGTGGTGCTGCTGTCGGACGGGCGTCACGGCGAAGCCGAGCTGGTGGGCACCGACCCGGAAACGGACCTCGCCGTACTGAAAGTGGACCTGCCGGGCGTCACGCCCATCCCGGTGGGCAATCCGGCGCAGGCGCGGGTGGGCGACGTGGTGCTGGCCATCGGCAACCCCTTCGGCGTCGGCCAGACGGTCACCCTCGGGATCATCAGCGCCACCGGGCGCAACAACCTGCACCTGACCACCTACGAAAACTTCATTCAGACCGACGCCGCCATCAACCCCGGCAATTCCGGCGGCGCGCTGGTGGACGCCCACGGCAACCTGCTGGGCATCAACAGCGCCATTCTCGATCGCACCGGCTTTTCCGTGGGTATCGGCTTTGCCATCCCCGCCGATACCGCCACCAAGGTACTGGAAGACATCGTCGAGCACGGCCGGGTCATCCGTGGCTGGCTGGGCATCGAGGCCCGCCAGCTCGGTCGGGACGGCGCCCGGCGCATCGGGCTGGACCCGCCGCTCGGGCTGGTTATCACGGGGATCTACACCGGCGGACCCGCCCACCAGGCCGGCCTGCTGCCCGGCGACGTGATCACCCACATCAACGAGCAGACCGCGGGGGATGGCCAGGCGAGCCTCAACATGATTGCCGCCGTCGAACCGGGCCAGCCGGTGCGGCTCCAGATCGTGCGCGATGGCGAAGCGTTCACCATCACCGCAGTCGCGGGAACCCGCCCGACCCCGCGCCAGTAGGCGCGGCTAGAGCAGTTCGCCGAGGGCGTCCAGCAGCGCCCGGTTCTCGTCCGGAGCGCCGATGGTGATGCGCAGGTAACGGGCAATGCGTTCGGCGCGGAAATGCCGCACGATCACGCCCCGCTCACGCAGCCCCGCAGCCAGCGCCTCGGCTTCCGCCTGGGGATGGCAGGTGAGCACGAAATTGGCGGCCGAGGGCAGCACCTCGAAGCCCAGCGACTCCAGCCCCGCCACCACCTCCTCGCGCGAGGCCATCACGGCCCGGCGCGTCCGCTCGAACCATTCCACGTCCTCGAAGGCGGCAATGGCGCCCGCCTGGGCCAGTCGGTCGAGCGGATAGGAATTGAAGCTGTTCTTGACACGCACCAGCGCCTCGATCAGATCGGGGTGCCCCATCGCCAGTCCGACCCTCAGCCCCGCCAGCGAGCGCGACTTGGACAGGGTCTGGCAGACCAGCAGGTTGTCATAGCGATCGATCAGCGCAACAGCGCTTTCGCCGCCGAAATCCACATAGGCCTCGTCCACCACCACCACCGAGTCGGTGTTGTCGCGCAGCAGTTGCTCGATGGCCTCCAGTGACAACAGGCAGCCGGTGGGCGCATTGGGGTTCGGAAAGATGATGCCGCCATTGGGGCGCCGGTAATCGGCGAGATCGATGGTCAGGTCGTCGGCCAGAGGCACCTGCTCGCTCGCCACGCCGTACAGCTGGCAGTACACCGGGTAGAAACTGTAGGTGATGTCCGGGAACAGCAGCGGCAGCGACTGTTGAAAGAGGCCGTGGAAGATGTGGGCCAGTACCTCGTCGGAGCCGTTGCCCACAAACACCTGGCTTGCGTCGAGCCCATGGTAGCGGGCGATCGTTTCCCGCAGCGCGACGCTCTCCGGGTCGGGGTAACGCCGCAGCTCGTCACCCAGCTCGGCGCGGATCGCCTCCAGCACCCGCGGCGAGGGGCCGTAGGGGTTTTCATTGGTGTTGAGCTTGACCAGGTTGGCAACCTTGGGTTGCTCACCGGGTACGTAGGGCTGGAGGGCCCGAACGTGATGGCTCCAGAATCGGCTCAATGCGGCAATCCTCGGTTCAGTCGTTGGCGTTGATCCGGTACTCGGCACTGCGGGCGTGGGCGGTCAGCGACTCACCCCGCGCCAGTACCGAGGCGGTTCGCCCCAGCGTGGCCCCACCCTCGGGAGAGCAGTAGATCAGCGACGACCGTTTCTGGAAATCGTAGACACCCAGCGGCGAGGAGAAGCGGGCCGTGCCGGAGGTGGGCAGCACATGATTGGGGCCGGCGCAGTAATCGCCCACGGCCTCGGCCGTATAGCGACCCATGAAGATGGCGCCGGCGTGGCGGATGCGCGGCAGCAACGCCTCGGGGTCGGCGACCGATAACTCCAGGTGCTCGGGCGCGATGCGGTTGATCACGGCCACCGCATCGTCGAGATCCGCGACGCGAATCAGCGCGCCCCGACCCTCGAGGGAAGCGCGCACGATGTCGGCGCGTTCCAGCTGCGGCAACAGGGCCTCCATGGCCGCCTGCACGGCGTCGAGATAGGCGTCGTCCGGTGCCAGCAGGATGGACTGGGCGTCCTCGTCGTGCTCGGCCTGGGAAAACAGGTCCATGGCGATCCACTCCGGCGGTGTCGCGCCGTCGCAGACCACGAGGATTTCCGAGGGACCGGCCACCATGTCGAGCCCCACCTGCCCGAACACCGCGCGCTTGGCGGTAGCCACGTAGATGTTGCCGGGACCCACGATCTTGTCCACCCGGGGCACCGTCTCGGTGCCGTAGGCCAGTGCGGCAATGGCCTGCGCACCACCCAGAGTGAATACGCGATCCACGCCGGCCACCGCCGCCGCGGCCAGTACCAGCGGGTTGAGCTCGCCACCGGGGGCCGGCACCACCATGATCACCTCCTCGACGCCGGCGACCCTGGCGGGAATCGCATTCATCAGCACCGAGGAGGGGTAACTGGCCTTGCCACCGGGCACATAGATGCCGACGCGATCAAGGGGTGTGATCTGTTGGCCCAGTCGGGTGCCGTCGGCCTCTTCATAACTCCAGGACTTCTGTACCTGATGCTCGTGGTAGCTGCGAATCCGCTGCGCGGCCGTCTCCAGTGCCTCGAGCTGCTCGGCCGGCAGGCCGGCACGGGCCTGCTCGAGGGCCGCGTGATCGATTTCCAGCTCGGCCATCGCCGTCACTTCACGGCGGTCGAAGCGGTTGGTATAGGCCACCAGTGCCGCATCACCGTCACGGCGTACGGTGGCGATCACCTCGTTGACCACGTCGTTGACCCTGGTGTCGGACACCTCCTCCCAGGCGAGCAGCTTGTCGAGCCGGGCGGTGAAGTCGGCCGACCGGCTGTCGAGTCTCGGGATGTCGAGGCTCATGCTGGCTGCTCCTGCCGCTGGCCGATCACCGCACCGAGGTCATCGAGGATGCGCCGGATGGCGTCGTGCTTGAGCTTCATGGAGGCCTTGTTGACGATCAGTCGCGAGCTGATGCCGGCGATATGCTCGCGCGGCTCCAGGCCGTTGGCCCGGAGGGTATTGCCGGTATCGACGATATCAACAATCTCGTCGGCGAGAGACAGTACCGGCGCCAGCTCCATGGCGCCGTACAGCTTGATCAGGTCCACCTGTCGCCCCTGACGGGCGTAGAACTCCCGCGCCACGTTGACGTACTTGGTGGCGACCCGCAGGCGGCCGGGGCGGGGGCGGTAATCGCACATGGCCGCCGTCATCAGCCGGCAGCGGGCGATACCCAGGTCCAGCGGCTCGTAGAAGCCGTCGCCCCCGTGCTCCATCAGCGTATCCTTGCCGGAGACGCCGAGGTCGGCAGCGCCGAACTGCACATAGGTGGGCACATCGGAGCCGCGCAGTACCAGCAGCGAAACACCCGGCCGGGTCGCCTCGAACACCAGCTTGCGACTGCTGTCGATGTCTTCCGCCGGCTCGATGCCGATGGCGGCCAGCAGCGGCAGCGTTTCCTTGAGAATGCGCCCCTTGGTGAGGGCAATGGTCAGGTTTTCCGATTTGATCATGGTTCTATCCGGGTATGCGGCGAATGTTGGCGCCCAGCGCCTGCAGCTTTTCCTCGATGCACTCGTAGCCGCGGTCGATGTGGTAGATCCGGTCCACCACGGTGGTGCCTTCGGCCACCAGGCCGGCGATCACCAGACTGGCCGAGGCGCGCAGGTCCGACGCCATCACCGGCGCGCCGCGCAGTGCCTCCACCCCGGTCACGATGGCCGTATGACCTTCCACCGCGATCCTGGCGCCCATCCGGTTGAGCTCGTTCACCTGAATCAGGCGATTCTCGAAGATGGTCTCGGTCACGGTGCCCACACCCTCGGCAATGGCGTTCATCGCCACGAACTGCGACTGCATGTCCGTGGGGAACGCCGGATAGGGCGCGGTGCGCAGGCTGACGGCGCGCGGGCGGCGCCCGGTCATGTCGAGACGGATCCAGTCGTCGCCCATGGTCAGCTCGGCGCCGGCCTCCTCCAGTTTCAGCAGCACGGCCTCGAGGGTGTGCGGATCCGTATCGCGCAGTTTGACCCAGCCACCGGTGGCCGCTACCGCCACAAGAAAGGTACCGGTTTCGATGCGGTCGGGCATCACCCGGTAGCGGCCGCCTTCCAGACGCTCCACCCCGTCGATGATGAGGGTGTTGCTGCCGGCGCCGGACACCTTGCCACCGAGGGCATTGATGAAATTGGCCAGATCGACGATCTCGGGCTCGCGCGCGGCGTTCTCAAGGATGGTGCGCCCATCGGCCAGCGCCGCGGCCATCATCAAGTTCTCGGTGCCGCCCACGGTCACCGTATCCATGAGGAAGTGTGCGCCGTGCAGGCGACCGTCACAACGGGCGCGGATGTACCCCTCGTCAATGTCGATCCGCGCGCCCATGGCCTCGAGCCCGCGCAGGTGAATGTCCACCGGCCGACTGCCGATGGCGCAACCGCCCGGGAAGGACACGTCGGCCCGTCCAAAGCGGGCCAGCAACGGCCCCAGCACCAGCACCGAGGCACGCATGGTCTTCACCAGGTCGTAGGGCGCCGTCTGGCTGTTGACGCCGGCGGCGTTCACATGCACCCGCATGCGCTCATCCACCATGACCTCGACGCCCAGGCACCCGAGCAGCTCGATCATGGTGGTGACGTCGTTGAGGTGGGGGATGTTCGACAGCGTAACGGCCCCCTCCGACAGCAGGGTCGCCGCCAGAATCGGCAGCGCGGCATTCTTGGCTCCCGAAATGCGCAACTCGCCGCGCAACGGGGTTCCCCCCACGATACTCAGTTTTTCCAAGGTCATTCTCCGTGGGGCCGCGTGCCGGTCATTGCTGTCGGCACCGCGGACGCGGCTGTCAGGCGCTCGCCTCGGCGGGCGTGAGTGTGCGCATCTGGACGGCGTGCACCGAGCCGTCGGCAATCTCGTCCTTCAGCGCTGCGTAAACCAGCTGCTGTCGCTTGAGGGTACGCAGACCCTCGAAGCCCTCTCCGACAATGCGTACCTCGAAGTGGCGGCCATCGCCGGCCACGTCAATTTCGTATCCGGGCATGCGCTCGCGCAGCAAACCCGCCAGTGCTTCTGGCTCCATTTTTTCTCCCCTTGATTACGGAATCAGGCGTCGTCGTCAAGCTCGATGGCCACTGCGGGCGACCAGCCCTCGATGACACGCTCGATATCGCCCCGCTCGCGCTGGGCCGCCTGCTGGAACTGGTTGCGGAAGGTCACGCCGAGATTGATCCCGTTGATGATCACATTCAGCACCTTCCACTCATCGTCGCGATTGCGCACCATGGTGTACACGATCGGATAGGTGTTGCCCCCGCTGCGGATGTGCTGGGTCACCGACACGCGGCGCTCATCGGCCTGCCCGTCGCGGGGCGGCAGCACGTCAATGCGCTCGTCGCTGAAGTTCATCAGACCCTGGCCATAGGTTTCGATCAGGCTGGTGCGGAACACGCGCGCAAAGCGCTCCACCTGGTCTTCACTGGCCTGCTGGAAATAAGGACCCATCACGTTGCGGGCGATCCACTGGAAATCCACCACGTCCTGCAGCATCTCATCGATCAGGGCCAGGAAGGGCTCCTGATCCTGATCGAAGCCTGGGCGATGTTCCTCGATGGCCACCAACAGCTCGTCGGTCACCTGTTGCACCATCTCGTGCGCCGACCCGGGCGGAAACTCCTCCGCCATCGCCAGTGCTCCCTGACCCGCCAGGGCCAGGCCGAACAGAACCACCAGACGACAGGCCGCGCGGCGCAGGGCGCCCGGCAGGTCGAGTGCGGTTGATCTCATGATTGAAGCCATGACAGTACACCTCGTACGAAGGATACGGCGCGGACGGAACGCCCCGCCGACAAGGCTGACCGGGCGCCACCACGTGGCACGGCACGGCCGCCTGTGCAGACCGGCCACTATACCATCCGGCCGCTTTTCCGGGAAACAACCACTGGCGTACGAGGGCACAAAACCGCGCGCCGCAGTGGTCACCTCCCTGCAGGCCCTACACGCAACCGACCGCCATCGGTTGACCGCGTCTTCCGGAAGCGAGGCAGCAAGGAACGGGCGGAAACGAGGTGGTGAGGAACGGGGCTGTGGCCATATCGCCCCGGGGCTATATAATGTCCGCTTTTGCGGCACGGTCGACTCCATGCAGGAAAACCCCTTGATTCGGGCAGGCAAGCGCACCATCGCCATGGAAGCGGAGGCCGTCGCGCGCCTCGAGGAACGCATCGGCGACGATTTCCTGCGCGCCTGCGACCTGATCCTGGCCTGCCAGGGACGCACCATCGTCACCGGCATGGGCAAATCCGGCCACGTGGGCCGCAAGATCGCCGCCACCCTGGCGAGCACCGGCACCCCGGCCTTCTTTGTCCACCCCGGCGAAGCCAGCCACGGCGATCTCGGCATGATTACCCCCGGCGACGTGGTGATCGCCATCTCCAGCTCCGGCACCACCGCCGAAGTGATCACGCTGCTGCCGCTGATCAAGCGCATGAACAACGCCCTGATCAGCATGACCGCCAACCCGGCCTCACCGCTGGCACAGGCGGCGGAAACCAACCTCGACATCAGCGTCACCAGCGAAGCCTGCCCCCTCAACCTGGCACCCACCACCAGCACCACCGCCACCCTGGCCATGGGCGACGCCCTCGCCGTGGCATTGCTGGAGGCACGCGGCTTCAGTGCCGAGGACTTCGCCTTTTCCCACCCGGGCGGCGCCCTGGGACGCAAGCTGCTGTTGCGCATCGAGGACGTGATGCATCAGGGCGGCGAGATTCCACGTGTTCGCCCCGAAACCCCGCTGCGCGAGGCGCTGCTGGAAATGACCGCCAAGGGCTTCGGCATGACCACCGTGGTGGACGAGCACGATGCACTGCTGGGCGTGTTCACCGACGGCGATCTGCGCCGCACCATCGACCGGCGCATCGACATCAACACGGTCGACATCGGCGACGTCATGACGCGCGGCTGCAAGGCCGTCAATGCCGCCATGCTGGCAGCCGAGGCGCTGCGCATCATGGAAGACACCAAGATCACGGCACTGGTGGTCGAAGACGACCGGCACCACCCCATTGGCGTGGTGCACATGCACGACCTGCTGCGGGCAGGCGTGGTATGAGCACCGGATCGCAACAGGAAACCGCCCTGGATCCTCGGGAAGCGGCACGCGCCATCCGGCTGCTGGTACTGGACGTGGACGGCGTACTGACCGACGGCCACCTCTACTACAGCGAGAGCGGTCACGAGACAAAGACCTTCCATATCCACGACGGGCTCGGCATCAAGCTGCTGCAACGGGCCGGTATCGAGGTGGCCATCATCACCGGGCGCACCTCCCGCCTGCTCGAGCGGCGCACCCGGGAGCTGGGCATCGACCGGGTCATCCAGGGGCGCGAGGACAAGCTGGTGGCGCTGGAGGAACTGTTGCAGCCCCTGACGATCGAAATGCATCAGGTCGCCTACATGGGGGACGACCTCCCCGATCTCGCCGCGATCCGCGCCGTGGGTCTGGGGATGACCGTCGCCAACGGCAACCCGCTGGTGCGTCGGCATGCTCGCTGGGAATCCCGCCACGCCGGCGGCCATGGCGCCGTGCGCGAAGCGGCGGAATTCATTCTGGACGCCCGGGGCGAACTGGAATCACTGCAGGCGGCCTATCTCTGACCCATGGAACCCCGAGCCATCAAGAACCTCTTCAAACTCGCGCTCGTGGTGGCTGTGGCGGCCCTGTTTGCGCACTTCTGGACCACGCCTCCGGAGCGTATGCTCGGCGACCGGATCGAACCCGACGCCCAGGCCCCCGAGGCCGACAGCTTCATGCGCGACTCCACCACCAGCCGCTTCGACGACAACGGCGAGCTCACCTATTATCTGGTCGCCGAGCGCACCGACTTCTTCCTGTCCGACAACCGCTATGAACTGCGACAACCCGAGGTGGAAATGGTCGCGGAAGACGGCGCCCGGCACCGGGGGCGCGCCAATCACGGCACCGTCCTGGGCGGCGGCGAGGAAATCCGCCTCGACGGCGACGTGGTGATCTGGGAGCACGAGCCGCAGGACAGCGGCTACGAGCTGCACACGTCCCTGCTGTGGCTGTACCCTGAGCGCAAGTACGCCGAGACCGACCGGCCGGTCAGACTCCTGTCGGGCCAGTCCACCACCGATGGTATCGGCCTGCGCGCCTACCTGAACGAACAGCGATTCGAGATACTCAACGATGTCAAAAGTATTCACAGGCCCCTGTAGCCGCCTCGGACGCCTAGCCGCCGGCGCCCTGCTGCTGGTCGCCGCCCAGGCCTGGGCACTGCCGGAAGACCGCGAACAGCCGATCCACATCGAGTCGGACCGCGCCGAGCGCCAGGAGCGGGCCGGACTGACCATCTACGAGGGCGACGTGGTCATCACCCAGGGCACCATCCGCGTCAATGCCGACCGGGTCGTGGTCTACAGCGAGAACAACGACGTGGTGCGCATCGAGGCCACCGGTGATCCGGCCCGCTACCGCCAGATTCTCGAGCACGGCGACCCGCCCATGCACGCCAGCTCACGGCTGATCGACTACCGGCTGCAGGAGGACATGATCATCCTGACCCGCGACGCGCGCCTGGAGCAGGACGGCTCCACCATCACCGGCGAGCGCATCGAATACGACCTCGCCCAGGAAATCATCCGCGCCCAGGGCGACATGCAGGGACGCCAGCGCATCCACATGGTCATCCCACCGGCGCAGCAGCGCGACAGCGGCAATGGCGGGGCACCAGCCAGTAACGACGACTCCCCGAACAACGGAAACTGATCCCATGGCCCGACTCAGCGCCCATAACCTCGCCAAGAGCTACCGCCGTCGTCAGGTCGTCAAGGACGTGTCGCTGGAGGTCAGCAGCGGCGAAGTGGTCGGCCTGCTCGGCCCCAACGGCGCCGGCAAGACCACCTGCTTCTACATGATCGTCGGCCTGACCCGCCAGGATCGCGGCCGCGTTCAGATCGACGACCGCGACATCACCGCCCTGCCGCTGCACGGCCGCGCCCGCCAGGGCATCGGATACCTGCCCCAGGAGGCCTCGGTATTCCGCAAGCTCAGCGTCGAGGACAACCTGCTCGCGATCCTCGAAACCCGCAAGCTGTCGCGTCAGGAGCGGCTCGACAAGGCCGAGGAACTGCTGGAGGAATTCCACCTCACCCACATCCGCACCAGCCTCGGCATGAGCCTGTCCGGCGGCGAGCGGCGCCGGGTGGAAATCGCCCGCGCCCTGGCGGCAGACCCCGAGTTCATCCTGCTCGACGAGCCGTTTGCCGGTGTCGACCCCATCTCGGTCAACGACATCCAGCAGATCATCAACCACCTGCGCGAGCGGGGCATCGGCGTCCTCATTACCGACCACAACGTCCGCGAAACCCTCGATATCTGCGAGCGGGCCTACATCATCGGCGAGGGCCAGGTGATTGCCGCCGGGCCACCCGACCACCTGCTGCAGCACCCCAAGGTGCGGGAAGTGTATCTGGGCGAGAATTTCCGGCTCTGAATACGACGCGGGGTTTGCCGGACCCGGCACGGGGCTTGCGAAGTACGGCATAGGATTTGCAAAGGATTTGCACGGAGACGATTGCCTGAACACCGGGCGAAGCGATACACTGGCACCATCCATTGTTTTCGCCAACCCAAGCCCCAGCTTCGCTACCGGTAATTCGTCCTCCCCATGAAAACCAGCCTGCAGCTCAAGATCGGCCAGCAGTTGACGATGACGCCCCAGTTGCAACAGGCGATCCGTCTGCTGCAACTCTCGACGCTCGATCTGCAGCAGGAAATCCAGCAGGCGCTCTACTCGAATCCCCTGCTCGAGATGGTCGACGAGGTGGATCAGCCCGGCGATAACCGCGAGAGCGAAACCACCCCCGATCGCGACAACAGCGGTGAAACGGAATCCCGCAATGACACCGGCGAGGAATCCTGGGACAACGACATCCCCACCGAACTCGCCGTGGATACCTCCTGGGAGGACATCTACCAGTCGGCGGGGACCGGCTCCTCGGGCAGCCAGAGCAGCAGCGGGGATTCGCCGGATTTCGAAACCGTGCACACGGTCACCGAATCCCTCGCCGATCACCTCATCTGGCAGCTGAACCTCACGCCCTTCTCCGACACCGACCGCGTGGTCGCCATGGCGCTCATCGACGCCATCGAGCCCACCGGCATGCTCGGGCAGGACCTGGAGGAGATTCACCAGTCCATGGGCGGCGATGAATTCGTGGAAATGGACGAGATCGTCGCCGTGCTGCACCGTCTGCAGCACTTCGACCCGCCCGGCGTCGGCGCCCGCACCGTCGCCGAGTGCCTGCTCATCCAGCTCAACCAGTTCGCCCCCGACACCCCCTACCTCGCTGAGGCCAGGGTTCTGGTCAAGGACCACCTGCCGCTGGTGGCCGAGCGCGACCTCAAGCAGCTCGAGCGCCGTACCGGCTACGACGAGGAACTGCTGCGCCACGCCATCCGGCTGATCCAGACGCTGCGCGCCCACCCGGGCGATGCCATCAGCAGCGGTGACATGGAGTACGTGATTCCCGACATCCGCGTGCGCAAGAAAAACGGCGTCTGGCGCGTGTCCCTCACCAGCGACAGCGCGCCCCGCATCTGCATCAACGAGCAGTACGCCAAGCTGGTACAGCGGGCCGACAACAGCGATCAGAACCAGTTTCTGCGCAACCACCTGCAGGAAGCCCGATGGTTCCTGCGCAGCCTGGAAAGTCGCAATGACACCCTGCTGCGGGTGGCCGGCTGCATCGTCGACATGCAGAAGGAGTTTCTCGACCACGGCCCCGTGGCGATGCGCCCGATGATCCTGGCCGATGTGGCCGAGCGCCTCGAATTGCACGAGTCGACCATCTCGCGGGTCACCACCCAGAAGTACATTGATACACCGCAAGGCATCTTCGAATTGAAGTACTTTTTCTCCAGTCACGTCAGCACCAGCAGCGGCGGGGAATGTTCATCCACCGCTATCCGCGCTATGCTCAAGACGATGATTGCGGAAGAGGACCCGGCCAAACCACTGAGCGACAGCAAACTGGCCAACCTGCTGTGCGACAAGGGCATCGAAGTGGCGCGGCGCACAGTGGCCAAGTATCGGGAATCGCTGGGCATCGCCTCATCCAGCGAACGCAAGCGCATCAAGCAGAAATTCTGATCCAGCCCAATACCAGGAGCGTACAATGCAACTGAACATCAGCGGTCACCACCTCGACATCACCGACGCCATCCGCGACTACGTCACCAGCAAGGTCAGCCGGCTCGAGCGCCACAACGACCGCATCACCAGCACTCAGGTGATCCTCTCCGTCGAAAAGCTCATCCAGAAGGCCGAAGCCACCGTGCACGTGGCCGGCGGCGAATTCTTCGCGGACGCTGAGCACGAGGACCTGTACGCCGCCATCGACGCGCTGACCGACAAGCTGGACCGCCAGATCATCAAGCACAAAGAGAAAATGCGCGGCCACTAAGCGACTCCCATGAAACTTGCCGCCATCCTGTACCCGGAGCTGACCTGCGCGAAGGCTCCGGGGATCAGCAAAAAACGTGTTATCGAATTCCTGGCCGACTTCATCGCCCAGGGCGACAACAGCCTGAGCGCCGATCCGCTCTACCAGGCCCTGATCGCGCGCGAGCGGCTGGGCAGCACCGGCATCGGGGGGGGCGTCGCCATTCCCCACTGCCGCCTGCCCGACTGCGACCAGCCGATTGCCGCCTTCCTGAAACTCGAGTCACCGGTGGACTTCGACGCCATCGACGGCAAACCCGTCGACATGGTGTTTGCC
>JBJHAZ010000032.1:0-12603 GCA_050485225.1 Gammaproteobacteria bacterium | reverse complement strand
TCCGACCGCAATAGATGTAGGGTCCACCAGAACAAGGTGGCCACCGTTGCTGTCTCGCGGTGACGAGTTGGAGGTGACCACCGGCATCCCGAGCAGGCTGCCGCCACGAGGTCCAACGTCCGGGAAGGAAAATGCGCCTCCGGCGTCACGGGCCAGGGCGAGCCGGGCAGCGGTGACAGGATCGGTAATGAAAGCCGCCTCGGACAGATCACCGTCGAACATCTCGACCAGTGAGGCAATGTCGGCAGCGGGATCGGTGGTGGCGGAAATCGGGGTAACGCCGCTGGTAATCGATGCCGGCGCTTCGTCGGCGGTACCGCTGTTGTCAGGATCGATGAATGCGGCATCCACGGATTCAGAAATGGCGCGAGTAAGGTCGCGCTGCAGGCCGGCTTCGACGATGGGGCCACCCTCTTTCAGCATCGATTCCGGCAAAACGATCAAAGAATAAACCGCCAGCGGGTCCAGGGTCGCGCCATCAATGATTGGCTTCGACAGCGGAACCGGATCGCCGGGCTTGGTCCAATAGCCACGGGCGCCCTCTGCCATTGTCAAAAACCGTGAACGGAATTCGACGCGGCGCAGATTGGGTAGTGCGCCAAGAATGGAGCCATTCAGAACCACGTCGGCAAAATCCGAGATAAACGGTGAGACTTCATCGGTCTCCACAGATCCCACCAGCGCTTTTTGAATCGGCGTGAACTTGTCGCCCCAGCGCTCGCGGGAGAATTCGAAGTATTCCTCCGGGGCCAGTGCGTGGGCGATGGCGGATCGGAGGTAGGTCGTGGCGTTACCGGCGGTGCTTCTGGGGAAGAATGTTTTCATGGTCAGATTCTCAAAATGGGCGAATTAAAAAACCGTGACCCTCATCGTGCCCCAGCTGTGGAAACCCAGAAAGGCACATTCGGGAAGGATCGGGAACACTCGGGAATCAGCTTTCAGACACGAGCCGAGCAATCGCTTCGATGTCGTGGTACACCCGGCCGCGTAGGCGCCTTGCCGGCAGCCGCTCATCGGTTGCCGCCCAGTTCTGCAGGGTCTTTGGCGCTCGCCCCAGGTATCGCGCTGCGTCTGCTTGTCGAATGCAGTCACCGAGCAACACGGGAATTCCATTCTCAGCCGCCCACCGTCGTATACGCTCGGACTCTGCGGCCACCGGGTCCGTGGGCATCGGCTGGCCACAGTGCGGGCATCCGCTATTGGTCATGGGCCGGCCCTCCATTTGATTTCAATTTGAAAACGCGATTTTTTCTCCGCGTGGGTTCGCGGGTGGTCAGGAAGCGGATCGACTTTGAGGTCATCGATGCCCCCCGACCCTCTCGGTGAGACTGAAATGATTTTCCGAAAAATGTCCGGGCCCGACGCGGACACAAAGCCGACGCGTGCCCACGCGTGCGTGACGCGTGACTCCAGATAAATCGCGATTTGTCGCGATAAATCGTGAGGGAGTATGTCGTGACGCGGGAATGCTTGAGCAATGCTCGGAGCATGGCCCGTGCAACTCTGGTGCAAGTACCGGAGTACTACCGTTAAGCAGCACCCACACGGCGGGCCATGTTCTGCGCGTGCCGCTCCTGGACCAGTTTCGGGCCACGGGCGTTTTCACCCCTTTTCCAACGCTTAAAAAAGATCTACAGAAGCAACCCCTTGGTATATTTATATAGGTGTACAGAATCTGTATCGACAGCAGCGGAAAAAGTCGCTCTATGGATACAGTTTCTGTATCGACTAAGTGGTTAATCCGCATGATTGATCCCCTCATGGATACAGTTTCTGTATTCAGTGGATACAGTTTCTGTAGTCGGCGATTTTGAAATTTCGATGCTGAACGCTCGAGGCGGTGTTCGTGTCGGATCCACTTCCAGCCGCTTGCCTGGGCATTCGTTGATAGGTTGCCAAGCGAGGGCGTACAGGCTGCACTGTCGGCCAGGATTCTGGAACCTACCCATTCGTGTACATATCAGGAATTCACGCTCCAGCAGCTCCTGAAGGGCTTTTGAAAGCGTGGCCGGCGACTTGAAACCGCGCTGCTTCATCACGGTCCAGGCGGCGGTCAGGTCGCCGTTGTTGTGGCCGTTGAACTGCATGACCAGCTCCAACAACAACCTGATGGCGACAGCGGAAAGAGACAGATAGTCGGGGTGGCGCATGACCGCATGAGGTATTCCTGCAAACCGACCCGCCCCTTTCCGCCCCTTTGACTTCTCGAGGGTGCGTCCCATGGCTCACTCCCTGAGCCATTGGCTGGCTTTCTGGCGGTCATCAGCAGTCAGGTTGTAGACGCCAAAAGTGCAGGGCCGGCCGTCTCGGTCGGTGCCCTTGGCTTTGTCACAGGGTATCTTTAAGCCACGGCGACGGAGCGCCATAATCACGGACGGCGCGTTGTTCGCACCAACAATGGCCACAAGGCTGCGGACAGTTTGCGGGCCTTCGAGCAGCGCACACAGGGCGCGGATCTGGCGCGGATTAGTAATGCTCATGCCGCACCCCCTACCCTACCCATAGGGTCGGTCGGGATCGTCGATTCTACGGCGAGAATTCGGCCTTCTCGTGGGTTCGAGACGGGCCTCACAGGGTAGAGCGGGCAGGCGGTCGAGGTGCAGGCCTCGACTTGTTGGCGCCAGGTGCCCGAGCCACCGTGTCGGTCGAAAATACATTCGCGGCATTTTCGGTTGATGGCGGCTCGCAGTGAGGTATGATTGCGGGGCAGTGTATTTTGATTTGAGCCCTCGGACCGGTTGCCGCCGGTGCCGAGGGCTTTTTGTGAGAGGCTCATCGGGACACCTCCCGCACGGCGGCTTTTGCCCAGCTCGATGCGGCGGCGATTAGGGCCAACTTGACGGAATCGGCCACGAGCAGGTCATTGACGATTTCGTGAAAGCATTGCCGGGCGCGTTCCAGCTCGGCCCGTGCGGTGGTAGAATGATTGTGCGCTTGGCGGCTGTTCTCTTCGGGGGCAGTCGCTTTTTTCATTTTGCGGCCTCCCGAATGATCGCTGTATCTGCATCGGCTACCCGCCATCGGGTCGCACCGCCAATCTTGGCGGGCGGCGGAAGGTGGCCTTCCTTGTTCCAGCGCCAGATAGTCGCGCGACTTACAGAGTAGCGTTCGGCAAGCTGCTTATCGCTTGCCCATTCGGTGGGCAGTCCGGGAGGATGATTTCTTGAGCCGCGAATGCGGCCTCGGGGTGCATTTGACATTTTGCAAGCGTCCTGTGTGTGTTAAGACGCTTGCTATTTATTCACACAATTTTCTGCAAAAAAGGGAAGCTAGGTGTCGATTGCTTCCCTCTGCTGGAAACTATGGCCCGTTACGTTCACGCCATCGTCGGGCAGATTCAATATCGTCAATCCTTTTCCTCAAATAGGTTTTGGCGGTTTTTACGTCGCAGTATTTCTCATTCGGGAAACCTGTAGCCGACAGGTCGATGATCTTCTTGACTGCTTCATCAAAGGTGATCTCGCCATTGCAGTGCCGGTGGGCCACAAAATAGCCCTCCCACCCAAAATCCGCTGCGCGAGATGGTTTTTTGCCAAGCAACCAATCAATCTGCCCGCCAATCAAATCAACTGCAGCGCTAGTCTCTTCGCGTGTCAGTTGCCCGCCGAACATGATCTTGTGGTTCACCTGCAGCAACAAGTCAGCCTCGGCCCGCTTCTCAAGGTTTGTGGTCTGCTTGCGGCGCTTCACTGTTTCGCACTCCCGATGCTAACCACTGTCCCGCTTTGCTTTACGTGGCCGTTGAGAATGAAGCGCTCCCAGTCCTGCATTAGACGCCGGCGCTTGTCCACAAGCTCGCCCCGTGCATAGGCGGCGCGTGTCGAATCTGAGTTGACGTGCGCGAGGGCCAGCTCGCAGACCTCCTCAGGGTAGGCCGTGTGCTCCTGTGTCCATGTGCGGAAAGTGGCACGAAATCCGTGAGCGGTTACATTGTGTCCCAATGCTTTGGGTAGCTTGCTCACCGACACATCGGATATAGGTTTGCCGCGTGGGCCGTTGAAAATGTGCGGCCCAGTGCGTGGCAGGGATTCCAGCAGGGAGGCGGCGGTATCGGACAGGGGCACAACATGCTTTTTCCCCCCCCTTCATACGGTCGGCGGGAATCGTCCACAGCTTGGCGTCAAGGTCGATTTCATCCCATGTCGCCCCTCGCGCTTCCCCAGATCGGGCAGCGGTCAGGATGATGAACCTCAGCGCATCAGCGCCAGCACCTCCGCGCTCGGACAGGGCGCGCCAGAAGTCGGGCATCGCGTCTACTGGTAGGGCGGTATAGCTTTGAACAGGCGCAATCTTCTTGCGAGCGGGCAGCGCTTGGGATATGCGCTTTGTCGCGGCCGGGTTGTCGCCAGTGCGGAGCCCCTTAATCCCCGCTAGGTCGAGAATGCGCTCGACGTGCAGCCGCACACGCGCGGCGGTTTCGTGCTTCGTGGACCATATCGGCTCAAGTACCTGCATGATGTGGGCGTGCTCGATGTCGCCTACGACCATGCGGCCAAGGATTGGGTCGACGTACAGGTCAAGCTGAGTCGTCAGTTTCTGGGTTTGCTTGTAGGTTGTGCCCGGCTTGTACTCGGCACTTTTCTTGGCCACATACTCCTTCGCCACCTCCCGGAATGTCACCAGTTTGGCTTTTTCGGCAATCCGCGCTGACTGCAGTGCATTGTAGTGTGCAACCGGGTCGATACCCCGCCGGAGCATGTCCTTGTATTCCCTCGCCCGGTCACGGGCCGTCGATAGGGTTACTTCCGGATATGAGCCAAGCCCAAAGTCGCTGCGCACCGCGTAGGGCTTCCCGTTGCTGCTGACGCGAGTGTCCCCGCTCGGGACTCGTAGAATCCAGGAGCGACCCCCTATATCCTGACCAGGAGGAGGGCGCTTGCAATTAAGGTAGAGCCCGGCCACTCCGCCCACGGGTTGAGGGTCGTTATCCTTGTTGCCGCCTCGGTGCCGCAGCCTCCGGACCTCAACGTCTGTGAGCTCTTTCACCACCTTTGGCATGTCCTGCCCTCCGTCCCCACAAAAATGATTCAATAGGACTATAGGCGGCAAGACAGGATAAGACAAGGTGTTTTTAGAATTGCCTATAAATACAGGGGTAAACGCGACTAGCCAATACGCGATAAGACATTATTTCGGGTGAGGCTCCGGGCACCATCATGAAGACCCTGCCAGACCCCTCACGTCAGACCCTTCACGACTCGCAGAATCGCACCATCCAGCGGGCGACGCGCTCGCCGTCGTGGGGAGCCGTCAGTGATGCCAATGCCCTGGACAGGGTGTCCTCGGCAACGCGATCCTTGCGGCCCGCCATCAAGTCCTCGAGATATTCCGCGCTGAACTCCGGGTGGGGCTGGATACCCAGCACCCGGCCGGGGATGTAATAGGCGGCGTTGGTGCAAAAGTCACTCTGCAACAGCCGTCGTGCTTTGGGCGGCAGTACTGTGACCTGATCCTGATGACTGGCCAGCAGGGCGACCGTGCCGAAACCCTCGACGAAATCGGGTGTTTCACACAGTCGGTAGGTCATCCGTCCCAACCCCCACCCCTTGTCGGAGCGCTCGGCCTTGCCGCCCAAGGCATGGGCCAGCAGCTGGTGGCCGAAGCAGATGCCGATCAGCTTGCAACCCTGCCGGTAGCGCGCCCGGCAGTATTCCCGCAGGGTCACGATCCAGGGTTCCGGGCTGAAGGCGTCGTGTTTGCTGCCGGTGATCAGGTAGGCGTCGAAGTCGTCGGCCTCGGGGTAATCGCCCGCCACCACGTTGAACACGCGGGTTTCCCAGTGCGGTGCCACCTCGGCAAACAGTCGCCCGAACATGGCGCCGTAGCTTTCGTAGCGATCGATCAGGTCATCGCGCAGGATATCGGCGTCGAGAATGGCAAGTTTCATGGGCGGTCAGTTCAGCGATCTGGCGGCGGCCAGCGTGAGCGGTATGGTGGCGGTATCGGTACCCGCTCTGCGCAGCCGAAGTTCCTTCACGATGTGGTGTACCACCTTGGCGCCGGTGGCGCGGTAGGCGGTCAACTTGCCGCCGTAGATGGCGATGTAGCGGGGCCGGTCGGGTTGATCCATGAAAAAACGGGTGTCGCGGTCGCGCAGGAACGGGCTGCGCTTGCTGTGGGGCAGGACGCGCAGCCCGGCAAACTGGGCAAGGATTTCCGGGCGGTAGTCGGGAAAGTGGTGGCGGACCACTTCGAGCAGGTATTCGGTTTCGTCGTAGGTGGGCGCCGACGCATCGGGTTCGCCGCGGTACAGCAGTTCCGTGGTGCCGACCAGAGTGTTCTCCTCCCAGGGCATCACGAAAACGGCGCGATGATCGCGGGGTGACTCGAGGTAGTAGACGTGTTTGCCAAGGGGCCGGTTGAGCACCAGGTGTGAACCTTGCACCAGATCGATATCAGCGCCGCGCGGCAGGGGCGTCACCCGCTTGCGCACCTGCTCCACCCAGGGGCCGCACGCGTTGACCAGGAAGCGGCACTGGCCCTCGTGGATCTCGCCCTGATGGCGATAACTGAACCGATAGTGCTCGCCGTCCCGCTGTGCGCTGACCAATTCGGCCGGGCATCGCAGCGTCGCGCCCATGTCGCGGGCCGAGGCGATCACCGCGCGGGTGAGCAGGATGTCATCGGTCTGGGCGTCGCGGTAGCTGTAGACCGCCTGCAGGCCGTCGGTACTGAGACCTTCGAGGCTCGGCCACTGGGAGGGCTTCAGATGGCGAAAGCGCGCTTCGGGAATCAGGCCGCTGAGCAGGTAGTACAGCGTCAGTCCGGTGCGCAGCTGCCAGGGTTGGTAGCGGTTGTGCCGGTAGACGGGCACGATGAAACGCTGCGGCCGCACCAGCTCCGGTGCGATACGCAGCAGCAGTTCGCGCTCCCGCAGGCTTTCGCGCACCAGTCCGAACTGGAACGTCTGCAGATAACGCAGGCCGCCGTGGATCAGTTTGCTCGAGCGCGAGGAGGTGCCGGCAGCCCAGGTGTTTTTCTCCAGCACCAGCACGGAAAGGCCGCGCGCTGCAGCGGCCTGCGCCACGCCCGCTCCATGTATGCCGCCGCCGATGACGGCTACGTCCCAGTGTCCGCTGCTCACTATGCTGCGCTCGCTGCTGCTATCGACCGTCGATGGGGCCGGCCGCCACGGCCACGATGTCGAAGGTCTCGACGGCGGTGGCCCCCCGGGCCAGCCATTCGTGGGCGCTGGCGTTGTCGGTGACTTCGTAGAGTGCCACAGCTGCGGGCAGGGAAGCCAGATCTGCAGTATCGGGGACTTTCTCGGTGTCGCAGAAGATCCACTCGGGGCGGTTGCCGATCACTGCGTCCGCGGTGGCGTCACTCCACTCGACCAGCACCATGCCGATGCGGGAAAAACCCAGTTCGAGGGCGCGGTTCATGGCGGCGTAATCGAAACTGATCAGGACCACCCGATCGAGCACCGGACGCAGCACGTCGAGCACCGTGATCAGCGCGCGGTCGGTACCCATGTGCAACAGGCCCGCCCGCTTCATCTCCACGAAGGCGGTTACCGAAGGGTGCTGCTGCAGGAGTTCGGTGAGTTGCGTCAGTGGGGCGATGGTCTCGCCGATGAAGCGGTCGCCGAGTCGATCCGGTTCGTAGAGGGGCGTGTCGAACAGTGTGCTGGCCTGCTCCATGTGTACGGCGCCTTCGAGGCCGCTCAGGCGTTGCATCAGCGTGTCGTGGTACAGCACGGGTACGCCGTCGGCACTGAACAGCACATCGGTTTCGATGTACCGGGCGCCGTGCTCGATGGCCTTGCGCAGGGCCAGCAGGCTGTTTTCCGGGTACAGGCGCTGGTAGCCGCGGTGGGCCACCAGGCTGGTCATGGGAATGGTACCCATCAGAGCGCGCCTGCCAGGCGTGCCACGTCCAGCATGCGCACGGCAAAGCCCCACTCGTTGTCGTACCAGCTCATCACGCGTACCTGGCGATTGAGCACCGTGGTGTGGTTGGCGTCGAAGATGCTGGAGGCGGGATGATGGTTGAAGTCGATGGAGACCATCGGTTCGTCGTTGTAGACCAGCACGTTCTTCAAAGGGCCTTCGGCGGCTTCGCGCATCAGCCGGTTGATCTCATCCCGGCTGGTGTCGCGCAACACCTCGCAGTGAAAGTCCACCAGGGATACGTTGGGCGTCGGCACGCGGATGGCCATGCCGGTCAGCTTGCCGTCCAGCTCGGGCAACACCTGGCCCACGGCGGCGGCTGCGCCGGTACGGGTGGGAATCATGGACTGGGTGGCTGAGCGCACCCGGTAGATATCCCCCGGTGCCTTGTCCAGCAGTTGCTGGTCGTTGGTGTAGGCGTGGATGGTGGTCATGATCCCCTGCCGGATGCCCAGGTGATCGTGCAGCACCTTGGCCACCGGGGCCAGGCAGTTGGTGGTGCAGGAGGCGTTGGAGATGATGCGATGGTCGGCGTTCAGCTCGGCATGGTTGACGCCGAACACCACGGTCTTGTCCGCATCGCTGACCGGGTGGCTGGCCAGCACGCGCGGCGCGCCGGCGGCCAGATGTTGCTCGTTCCTTTCCCGGCTTTTCATCTTGCCGGTGCATTCCAGCACCAGATCCACGCCCAGCTCGCGCCAGGGGAGGGTGGCCGGGTCGGCGTTCTGCAGCAGGCGGATTTTCTGCTTGCCGATGATCAGGCTGTCGCTCTCCCGCGAGACCGGTGTCTGGAATCGCCCGTGGGTGGAGTCGACGCGGGTGAGGTGGCACAGTAGGTCCGGGTCGGCCAGGTCGTTGATGGCCACGATCTCGAATTCATCGTCGAGGCCCAGCTCGAAGATGGCGCGCACGATACAACGGCCGATGCGGCCGTACCCGTTGATTCCGATTCGCATGTTGCTCTCCAGCCATGAATGTGAACAAAGTCCTGTTGCCGCCAGCGTAACCTGTTCGAGCCGGCGGCAAGCTGTTCGTCATCAAAGAATAGCCGAAGAACCTCCCGGTTTGGGCCGGGCGCCGGGAGTGCGGTTCAGCCGGCGGCGCGCTCGGCGGCTTCGACCGTCTGCAATATCAGGGTATTGATGGTCATGGGGCCGACACCGCCGGGCACCGGGGTGTAGGCGGCGGCGCGCTGCTTGAGCGGTTCCAGCTCGATGTCGCCCACGCCGGGTGGGTGGTAGCCGGCGTCCACCACGACCGCACCGTCCTTGATCCACTCGGCGCGAATGAATTCGGGTTTGCCCACGGCACCGACCACAATGTCGGCCTGGCCAATCAGCTCCGGCAGGTTTCGGGTGCGTGAATGGCAGATGGTGACGGTGGCGTTGGCGTTGAGCAGCATCAAGGCCATCGGCTTGCCCAGGATGGGGCTGCGGCCCACTACCACGGCGTGCTTGCCGGCGAGGGGGATCTGATACTCGTGCAGCAGGCGCATGATGCCCTGTGGGGTGGCGGAGCCGTAGGCGCGCTCGCCCATCGCCATGCGACCGAAGCCGAGGCAGGTCACACCGTCCACGTCCTTGGCCAGCGAGATGGCGTCGAAGCCGGCACGCTCGTCGATCTGCTCGGGCACGGGGTGTTGCAGCAGGATGCCGTGGCACATGAGGTTGCTGTTCAGCTCGTCGATCTTTGCCAGCAGTTCCTCGGTGGTGGTGTCCTCGGGCAGTTCGACGGCGATGGATTCCATACCGATACGCTTGCAGGCGTTCTGCTTCATGCGCACGTAGGTGGCCGATGCCGGGTCGGAACCCACCAGGATGGTGGCGAGAATCGGGGGCTTGCCGCCGTTCTTTTCCTTGAGGGCGGCGACGCGCTCCTGCAGGGCCTGTTCGGTGCGCTGGGCGACCTGTTTTCCGTCGAGAACTGTGGCGGTCATGGTGAATCCGTCTATCTGCTGGTGGAGGGCGGCTATTTTGGCATCACGGGTCGGCCCGAGACAATCGCTGTCGTTGGCGATTGGGCTGCCGATCGCGCCGGGCGGGGCAAAAGTTTCGCGACCGCTGGCCGATATAGGAGCTGTATAGACACGTCGGCCCGGGAGTATGGATGAGGTACCAGCACATGGACAGTCGCTCGCGTCAGGGAATGCATCGCCATCCATGACTGATCAGGTTGATGATGTCATTCTCCTCGCTGCCCAGCCCATCTTCGATCGTCACCATCGGGTGGGCGGCGTAGAGCTGCTGTATCGCAACGAACACGCCCAGAGCGCTCTGGACGTGGGGGAAGATCGTGCCACCGCCGAAGTGCTGTTCAACTTTTGCACCGGTGTCAGCGAGCAGGCGGCCCAGTTTCGTGCGCCCGCCTTCATCAATGTGTCGTCGAGCTTTCTGCAGTCCAACGCGTTTCTGCCCATCTCGCCGGACCGCGTGGTCATCGAGCTGGTGGAGCGCATCAAGCCGACGGCGCAACTCATCCACGCGGTGCGTCACTGGCACAGCCAGGGATTCCGCTTTGCCCTGGACGACTTCGAATTCGACGCATCCTGGTGGCCGCTGCTGCGCTACGCCTCGTACATCAAGGTGGACGTGGCGCAGACCCCCTTCGAAGAGGCGATTCGCCGCAAACAGGAACTGGCGAACTTCGATGTGCTCTGGCTGGCCGAGCGAGTGGAGGATGAGACAGAGCGCAATCGCTACTACGACGCCGGTTTTGATCTGTTCCAGGGTTACTTCTTTGCCCGACCGTCACCGGTCTACGGCAAGAAGATGCACCCGTCGGGCTTGCAGCTGATCCGGCTGCTGAGCGAGCTGTCCCGCGCGGAGCGGGAGGTGTTCGGTGTGCACTGGAGTCTCGACCGGCTGGTGCAGATCATCTCCGAGGACCCACACCTGGCCATCAAGCTGCTCAAGATTGCCAACAGCACCTTCTATCGGTCGCGGGTGAAGATTGCCAACATCCGCCATGTGATTCTGCGCTTTGGCATCAGCAATCTTAAAAAGTGGGTGATGCTGTTCGGCCTGCTGGAAATGAGTGCGATCGAAAACGCCCGGCTGGTGCTGATCCGTGCCAGTGTCTGTGAGCAGATGGTGCGTGCCCGCCTGTACGCGGGCTTCGACCCGGCGCGGGCCTATCTGGCCGGCCTGCTCACCGGTGTGGAATTGCTGTACGACGTGGCGCCCCAGCAGTTCATCAACCAGCTGCAACTCGACGATGTGATCCGGGATGCGGTACTGGAGCACCGCGGCGAGCTGGGGCGCCTGATCGGCGATGTGCTGAAAGCCGAGGAGTGTCTGCTGCAGCGACGCGACATCGACCGGATCGAGCCGCGCCTGCTGCTGGCTTTCCAGGAATCGGTCCAACTGGTGTCGCGGATGATCAGCGAGGTCCGCAACGACCGTCGCTGAACGCGCCGGCCGAAGATGGCTGTCAGTCGTTGCGTCTTGCGAGCCAGCGGTCCAGGGCATTGGCAAACTGGCGGCGATCGGTTTCGCTGAACGCCGACGGGCCGCCAGTCACCACACCCGCGTCACGCAGGCCGGCCATCAGATCGCGGGTGTTGAGCCGCTGCCGGATGTTCTCTGCATCGAAGACTTCTCCCCGCGGACCGATCACCGCCGCGCCCATGGGCACCACCTCGGCGGCGAGTGGAATGTCGGCGGTAATCACCAGATCGCCCGGGCGGGCATGTTCGGCGATGTAGTGATCGGCGGCATCGGGTGTCTTGTCCACCACCACGCGTCGGATCAGGTTGAACTGGGGAATCGACAGGGGTTGGTTGGCCACCAGGATCACCCGGATGCGGCGATTGCGCGCGGTGCGGAACAGGATTTCCTTGACCGGCCCCGGAGTGGCGTCGGCATCGACCCAGATGGTGGTGCGGTGGCCGTCGCTGTCGGTCATCAGGAAACGTTTCCGGTGGTGCGCACCCGGTGCGAGCCGCGCGTCACCGGCGCTCGTTGTCGTTTGGCACGCTCCTCGATGCGGGCGTCGATGGCGTTCTTGGCGGCGATGAGCAGCCCGGTCACCAGAAAGGCACCGGGCGGCAGGATCGCCACCAGGAAGGCGTAGTCGTCGGCAAAGATGTGCAGGGTCCAGTTCGCGGCCATGGGCCCCAACAGCAGGTCCATGTTGGCGAACAGGGTACCGCTGCCGAGCAGTTCCCGGATGGCGCCGATCACGATCAGCACGGCACCGAAGCCGAGCCCCATCATCAGACCGTCCCAGGCGGCGGGGCCCACGGCGTTCTTGCTCGCGAACGCTTCCGCACGACCAAGGATGGTGCAGTTGGTCACGATCAGCGGAATGAAGATGCCCAGGATCTGGTACAGCTCATAGGTGTAGGCGCGCATCAACAGTTCGGTGCAGGTGGTGAAGGTGGCAATCACCATCACGAAGGCCGGCAACCGGATGGTCGCACTGGTGTGGTTGCGGATCAGGGACACCACGATGTTGGACCCCAGCAGCACCATCAGGGTGGCCAAGCCCAGGCCGACGGCGTTGACCACCGAGCCGGTGACCGCCAGCAGGGGGCACAGCCCCAGCAGTTGCACCAGTGCCGGGTTGTTGTGCCACAGCCCGTTGCGGGTCAGTTCGCTGTAGTTGACGTTGCTCATGAGGCGCTGTCCTGCTGCGATGAAATCGAACCGGCGTGGTCGTCGTCGGCTGCGGTGGGTGCGTCCTGATGAAGTCGCTCGGCCTCGCGCATCAG
>JBJHAZ010000031.1:0-12700 GCA_050485225.1 Gammaproteobacteria bacterium | reverse complement strand
GCGAGCCGCCGTATGTACCGTTGCCGACGGAGCCTTTCAGGCTGGCGGCGGTGGCGCCCACGTTGAACAGCGTCCAGATCCCGTTGGCATGCGTGTTGCCGGTGACGCCCTGGATCGCAAGGCGCGCACCTTCGAGCTGACCATGGCCGGCATTCAGTGTGATCACGATGGGGGTGGCGTTCGTGGCCGTCGAGATGGCGATGCCGACACCCGTTGCACCGGATACGACACCTAGAGCTTGAAGTTTCATGATGAAACCCTCCTGTCATTCGCAGAGAACGGCCCTGCAATCCGGGTGCACAGCGAGGCCCTGCACCGGGCCACAGCCTGAACGGCTGATTGTCCGAGCTGAGACTGGCCGATCAGCGCGCCGGGGTCTATGGCACTTCGTGAACTTTGGTTAATGCAGCTTCGGCCGGATCTCGGCCGAGGTCACGATGCCGGCGTTCGGATTGACCGGATCCACCCCCATGGAGTCGGCAAAGGCGTACTCCTTGGCGTGCCTGATGGTGTCGGCCAGCCCCTCGGCCGCAATGCGCGAGGCCTCGGCCAGGTTCGCCGCGCTGATCAGGATGCAGTGCCCGCCCATGAGCGCGCGCTCGATTTTCTTCCTGGCCAGCATGCCGCCGATGGAAAACAGGAACACGCCCTCGCGCCGGCCGTCGATGACCGGCAGCTCGGCCTCGAACACCGGGCGCACGTCGGCCATGTCGCAAAGCTGCTGCAGGGTCAGCCAGGGCCGGGTATTGGCCAGCGCCTGGCTCATCGCATTCAGCGTCGCCTGCACCTTGAGATCGTGGATGGCCTCGGCCTCGGTCTTGGGCGTCGTGTCGAACGGGTTATCGAGCGGCTTATCCTCGGGCGCCACGCGCGCCGGCTTCACCGGCCAGAGCGTTCGCCCCTGCCACTCGATGCGCACAAGCTGCAGTCGATCATCGTTATCTTCGGGCTCGACCGGCAGTTTTGCGCCCGGCATGTAGGCGGCGATCATGGCGGCGCGCTGCGCCTGGCTGGCCGCGGTCCACCAGTTGACCCGCTGCCAGATCAAGACTTTCTCGGCCTTGGCGTCGCGTTCATGGGCCTGGATGTCCACCGAGTCGCGCAGCGTCAGCGGCTCGCCGTCGAATGTGAAATGCACTGTCAGGTGGATTGTGCTCATGGTCGGTATTTACTCCGCAGGTGGGCTTGTTGACTCGTGACCTCCATCAGCCAGTCGTAGGTGCCGTACTTCGGTCCCTGGCGCCGGCCGGTGCCTGGCTTCGGTCTCATGATGGGTCTGGACATGCAGGCATAGCGCAGCGTGTCGGGGGCGTGATCTTCGCCATCGGTGTCGGCATCCTCGATGTTGATCGGGTCGTGCAGCAGCGCCGGCAGCGTGCGGATCAGGTGCGGGCAGTTGTCCATCACGTACACGAGCGGCTGGCCTGCCCGGCCTTTCAGGCGATAGCGCACCTGGTCCCAGCCGGCCTTGCGGCTGTTCAGCACCTGGCCGGTCTTGAACGCGCGGGTGAACTTGACGCCGGCTTTCATGATGCGCTCGGCAATCGACGGTCCGCCCGAGGTGATCCACATCGACGGATCGCAGACGTTGCGCGGGTTCTCGTTCTCCTTGTACTGGCAGCGCTTCTTGATGCCCTCGGCGGTCTCCTCGGCCGTGAGCTTGAGGCCTTGCTGCGGATTCTCTTTCTCGGCGATGTACCACTCCCGATACACCACGAGGCTGCCCGCCGGGATGATGAACTTCGAGCCGTCGGCCCGGGTCGCCTCGTGGGTGCCGTCGGACACCGCGACATAGAGCACGCACCCTGGCTGCGAGCTGCCCCAATCCTTGGCGATGAAGCGCTCCCACCACTCCGGCAGTGCCTGGTGCGGCAGGACGTGACGCTGGCCGAACTCCGGGAAAAACGCACCCAGCACCACGTTCCAGTCGCCTTCGAGCCAGGCGCGCACGAGCTCCTTGCTGCCGGACTGGTGCAGGCGGGCCACGTAGCCCGGATCGTTCAGCAGCAGGAGCTGGTTATCGGTCAGCTTGGCCGGGATGAACACCCGCTCCTGGATGAGCCGCTCGCCGGTAAACGGGTTCACGAACTCCTCCTCCATCACCTTCCAGCCGAGCGGTGCCGGATCGATGTAGCGCGCCTTCACCCACAGGTGGCCGGGCCCGCCCGGGTTGCCGGTGCCCCGGAAGCCGCACGGCACGCCGGCGGCGCTTCTCAGCGTGGCCTTGAGCTTCATCACCGGATCCGGGTGCGGGTAGTTGGTGAGCTCCTCCATATACACCCGGGTGTAGCTGTGGCCCTGGTAGGCCATGGCGTCGCTGTCATTTTCCAGGTAGCGGAACTTGAGCCTGGCGCCGCCCGGCATGATGAAAGTCTTTTTGCTCTCCCTGTAGTCCGCGCCGGCCTGGCCGTAGATCTGCTTGGCACGCTCGATGGCCTCATCGAGTTCGGTCAGGTGCCGGCGAAAGAATATGCCCTTGGCCTCCTTGCCGTAGCGCTGGCCGTGGTCCAGCCAGTCGCCAAGCGAGCCGTCGGTCTTGCCGCCGCCGCGGGCGCCACCGTAGAACACCTCGAAGATCGGGCAGGCCAACAGTGCCGCCTGGGGCCCTGGCTGCGGCTCCCATACGATCCGGTGTTCCTGGTCGAGCGCCTCAGCCGTCGCTGCCATCGTCGTCAGGCTCCGGTTGGTGTTCAATGGTCTCGGGGCGGCGAAGCGGTGGCGCCCAGGTCTGCAGCCAGGCCTTGGCGTCGGCGGACTTCTCGGGCACGCGGATGGCGGCGATGCCGTGCAGATGGGCGACCTGCTCCACGTAGTGCCCGGCCGCCCGGCCGCGGAAGTGCTCGGCGCGCACGGCGGCGTTGAACTTGCCGAACACGAGCGCCATCTCGCGGATCCGCATGAGGTCGTGCAGGTGGTTTTCGAGAGAGCAGCGGGCGTCCCGGATAACCGGCTCCATGAGCTCGGCAATTCTGGCCTGCACCGTTTCACGGGTCAGCAGGGCGTGTGCTTTGACTGTCCGCACCCTCGGCTTCCACTTCACCGATTTCGGGTAGCCCTTATCGAGCGCAGCGTAGCGGTCGCCGCCGGTGCGGACATACTCCAGGCAGAACAGCTCCTCTTGGCGGGTACACTTTCGTGGCATGGGGTCTCACGGCTTCATCAGGGCGCGTTCGATGGCGTCCATCGCCTCCAGCGCCTTTTTCTTGTCCACGTTGCAGGCCAGCACCGCCGACTTGAGCGACTCCACCCAGCGCACGAACACCTCGGCGTCAGGGCTGTCAAGCTCTGGCAGCGGAGTCGGTTCGAGCAACGCGGCCGGTGGCTTAACGACCCGGATCTCGGGCTCGGTGATGACAGTCTCCACCCCAGCGCAGGCAGTCAAATAAAGCGGGAGTGAGATCGCAAGTATCAAACCAGTCGGCGGTGTCTTGGTCATGGCGGCGTAACTCCGTAATCGCGGCGTGCGTGCGGGCCAGGTCACGGGAGATGCGCTCCCGTTCGCGTTGCGCCTCAACGAGGCTGACTTCGCCGGCGGCCCTGGCGGCCTCGGCGCGGTCGTACTTGTCCATCCAGCTTATGATGGTGCGCGTGTACTGCTTGGCGTTGGCCTCGTAGGTGGCGCGCTCGGATGCGCGGGCTTCCCACGAGCCCTTGAGCAGCCAGCCGGTGCCGGCCAGCAGCAGGAATAAAACGACAGTCGAATAGCCCAGGATCTTGGTCATGGTCAGTCCCCCAGCGGATTGGTCATGTGTTTTAACTTTTCCTCGATGCGTGCCAGCACCTCGCGGTGCTTGTCATCCTGGCTGCGGCTCCACTGGTAGAAACCGATCACGGCCGTGAGGATGCCGGTCACCGCAGTCAACAGGCCGAGCACCGCCACCAGCGCCTGCACCGTGGTGCTCGGGATCTCGGGCGGCGTGGTCCAGGTGAAATGCACCACCCAGGTGATGAGCGTCAGCACCCAGGTGGTGGCCAGCACCGCCCACGCAAGCAAGAGGCGGCGCACCAGGCGGTGGCTGTCCATCAGCTTGAGTAGGCGGTTCGGCATCAGAGGTGTTGTTCCAGGCGGCTGACCTGGGCGCGGATCCGGTCGAGCTCTCTCGACAGTCTTTCCGTTGCGTCTGCGACCTCCTCGGCGTAACCGCTGCTCGATCGTTCGGCGGTGGCCTTCTGCAAGGGCTGTGCAGCAGGCGGTTCCGGCTCTAATTGCATCCTGTCCGCGATGTTGCGCAGCTGCGCGGCGAGATCTTCCGCGTAATTCCCCATGTATCCAAGATGGTGGATCAGCGCCGGCAGTGTTTTCTCACGCTGCGGATCACTGCAGCCCGCGGCCTCTCTATACTGTACATCCTGATCTGTCAATGGCATGTCGTCGTTACCTCTTAGGTGGGTTAATCTTCGATGCCGATGTCATCCGGCATCATGTGACTGCGCACGCTGGGCTCATCGTCATCGTCACCGTGGCCCGGGATGAGCCCCAGCCGGCCCGCGGTGTGTAACACGTCATCCACGAACCAGCCGAGTTGCACCTTGCGGTCGTAGATGCCGACCAGGCCGTGGCCGAAGTTGGTGGTGTAGCGTTTCTCGGTGGGCCCGCCGATCTTGCACCAGTCGATGCCGGTCTCGGTGACGTACACGGCGAACTGGCACTCCGACGGCCGGCGCGTGACCTTTTTCCAGACCTCGCAGGCCTGGTCGGTCCAGTACGCCTCGCTGTGGATGTCATTCACAGTCCCCATACGGCCAGCACCATTCCCCCCAGCACGGTGGCGATCACGATCCAGTCAACGATTCGCTGCATGCTCACGCCGCCAGTCTCGCCAGCGCCGGTAATACGCCTCGGCGCAGCGCCCAGGGCAGAGCCAGACGATCCGTGGCGTGCCGCTTTGTCCGGTCAGGCAGTACGGCATCACGGCCGGCGGTTGCTTGTCGGTGTCGCATTGCCGGCAGCGCTTCACGGTCAGGCATAGTCCTGCACCTGGATCCAGACCTCGTCGCCCGCCTCCAGCGCGGCGACGATCTGCTGGTAGATCCGCTCGTAGGCCTTAACCGACTCCCCGAGCCGGCCGGCGCGACCGACGTTCGAGTACACGCTGTCACCTGTCAGCAGGCAGCCATCGGTGTGCGTGTGGTCGTTGCCCGGGTGGATCAGGATCCACTCGAAACCGGGCACGTCGCGCAGCCACAGCATGCCGCGATGCCAGGGAAACCGGGTGGAATATCGCTGGTGGAAGCCGCCCTCGGTGCGCAGCGTAATGCGATAGCGCCCGGCCGGGATCCGGGTCTGGCCCGGCACCTTCACCTCGCGGTGCTCGTCCTGCAGCAGGTAGCACATGAACTTGGGCCAGGCCGCGTCGGTGACATCGAACAGCAGCCCCAGGGTGTCATCCACCCCGGAGCTGTAGCGCAGATCCATAAGCTCCATGGCTGCTAGTGCCGCTGCACGTGCTCGATGCCGGACTGTTCGGCGAAGGTCTCAAGGTCAGCGCCTTCATCCTCGCCATCGTCGTCGATGTCGAAGCCGTCGAGATCGTTGTCGGCCCCTTCATCCGGATCGGCGTCGTCGGTAAAGACGCTCGCCGGCTCGTTCTCGGCGTGTTCCTGGGCCTTGGCCATCACCGTGCCGACATCGAGCCCGGACTGCTTGGCCACGAGGTCGGTGAGCTTCACCGCCACTGCCTGCCAGTAGAGCGGCCAATCTTCGAGCTCGCCTTCGTCGGAGTCTGCCAGGCACTGGTCATACACCTCGGACAAGACACCATCGACCACCGGCGCGCTCAGCTTCTGCACGTAGTAATCGACCGAGATGTGCTTGCCGGCCGCTGCGATGTCCGGGCAATCGTTGTCGCTAATCGGCGCCTGCGCACGCTCGGCCAGGTCTGAGTGCGTCACCTGGGCATCACCATCATCCCCGAGGTCGAGCTTGAGCTGCACCGCGATGCCGAGTGCCTCGCAGCACTGCACGTATTCGCGCTGCTGCATGTAGCGCTTGTGCTCATCGAGCTTGTACTGCGCGAGCGCCAGGTTGAAGGCCTCAATCGAGATCCCCTCCTTGCGCACACCCTTCCTGAGCTCGGACATCTCCCGGTTCAGCCGGGCGCGTTCGCCTTCGAGCTGGATGATCTCGCGCGCGGCGTCGAGGATGATCTTGCGCCTTGACTCGCTCATCCCGGCGCCGGTATCGGCGGGCGGTGGTGCCGGCGGCGCGGCGGCCTGCTGCTGGTCAGAGCGGGTTTGGCTCGCGGCCTTCGGCTTCGCGCTGCCGTTGCCGGCCTTTTTCCGGGTGGGTTTCTTTTTCCTGGTGGTCGCCATGGTGTCTGTCTCCGCTTGGGTCTGGTTTACCGCCGAGCACGGCCTCGACTGTGGCCACGCAATCGGCAACGAATGCCACCCCGCCGTGGCGGTTCACCATGTCGATGAACGCCTGCTGATCGGGTGTGGGTTTGCCACCGGGGCGCTTCACCTCGATGGCGAGAAATCGGCCGTTCTTGAGCTGGCCGATAATGTCGGCACAGCCCACGAAGGCGAACCGGACATGACGCCGGCCGTGGGTGGTCTCGAACGTGGCCTGCCCCGTATTCATGCGCTGGGCCCAGGCCACGCTCTGGCACAGCTTGAGATACGTGAGCACCGCGCTCTGCACGTCGCGCTCCCGGGTCTGTGCCATCAGCCGGTTCGCGGTCTTTTTCAGGCGTGCCATGCGGCCCATCAGTCCCCCCTGCCCGGATCGTTGACCGGGTGCGTGCTCATCACGTAGAGCTTCCGGGCGGCGTCGGAGCGCATGAAGTCACGGATGATCTGGCCAAGCTCGACAGGCTCGTGCCGGTTCGCCAGGTAGTCGCGGGTGAAGGTCTCGACCGCTTGCTCAAGCTGGTCGTCGGTGAACACCATCGTGCGCATGCGGCTCATAGCAGGCGCTCCTGCACGGAAATGTCAGGCCGTGGCACGGGGGGCGGGCTTGCGGTGGGCGCCTGCGCAACGAAATGGGCCTTGTACCCCGTGACCGGGCACTCTCGCCGGAATGCACTCTCAACGAGCAGGCCGCGCTTGATAAGCTCGTTCACCCGGCCGGTGACGGCGTTGATCCTGATCTTCGTGCCCTCGGCAATCTCGGCCCGGGTCGCCGGCCCGTGCTCGGCTACCCAGGCATAGATCGTCATCGCCCGGGATTGCGCCTTGCCGGTCAGCTTGAGATCCCGGTAGGCCTCGCGCGAGGTGTCGCGCACCGTCATGGTTCCTCACCCCGCTCCACCGCCTCGGCATGCTGGGCGGCGATCTGCTCGGCCGAGCGAAATTCAATCTGTGGCTTGATGCGGCCCAAGTTGTCGAAGATCCGTTGCGTCGCCTGGTAGTCGCCCAGCGCCTCGCGGTGCTTGACGTACATGGCGAGCGCTGCGGTCAGGCCGAGCTCGCCGGTCTGGTCGGTGACGCCCGGCTGTTTCAGGATGGCCTCAAGCGCCTGGGCCCCGAGCTGCAATTCGGCATCGGTCATGCGGCCGGCGAGGATCGTCATGGCCTGTTCGAGCATCAGGAACTCCCCTGCCCCGGCGGCATGAAGGTGCCTTCCGGCGCGGTGTAGCGGATGTAGCCTCTCTCGAACAGCTCGGTTACCAGGCCCAGCATGTTCTGCCAGTAGGTGAACGCGCTTGCCTCATCGAAGCCGCTCACTAGCTGCTGGCCCTGGCGCTGGTAGAGCAAAATGGCGATGGCAAGGTCCAGGCAGAAATTGCCGGATTCGAGTTCCTTGAGCGGGTTCACGATGTCGCCGACCGCGCTCACCGCCTGTACCACCTCACGGAGATCCTGGGGCGTGATTTCGATGGGGACGCCTTGCGGTTGCTCGCTCATCGGGTCACCCGGTGATCGCAGGTAAAGGCGCCGCTCGCGGTACTTTGCAGCTTCGTGCAGTAGAGGATCGGCGTCGTTTTCGGCTGGGCTTCGATCACGTAGTCGCGCATGCAGCCCAGGGCGCCCTCGCCCTGGCAGGTGACGACCGGGATCGGCTCGATGGGCTCGACCTCGATCACTGCCATCTCCTGGCCGCGCTCGTACTCCACGCTCACGGTCTGCCAGGTGTAGATGTACTCGGCCGGCTCCTCGCTTCTGACGTGTTTCAGCCACCACACCGAGCCGAGGAAAATCACCAGGGCCACGAGCACCAGGGCGAGCTCGACCTTGAACGGGATCAGGGGTTCGTCAGGCATGGGCCGCCTCCTCGCGCTGGCCGGCGCGTTTTCGCCAATAGTTCGGATCGGGATCCGGCAGGGGCACACCGGCGTCGGCGCCGATGCGATACACGGTGTCGATGAGCTTCGCGTACTCCTTGCGGCTCGCCTCCTCGCTGGAGCGCACCACCTCGATGTGGCGCCCGGCGATCTCCACCACCGTGGTGCCCCATAGCTCGCGCTTGGCCAGCTCCTTGATTTCGCCCGGCGTGTAGCCGGTGGCCTCGGACAGGATTTCGCACAGGACATGTAGCCAGCCGCGCTGCTCGCCGTTGACGCCGGCCTCGGGATAGCCCATCTGCACCACGAGCGGGTTTTCCTGGCTGACCGGCTGCTCGAACAGGGCTTCGAGCGCGCGCTGTTTTTGCGTGCGGTTGTGGAGCAGGAACACCCTGGGGCTTGCGAGTTTGACGGTCATGGCGTGGGCACCCCATCCAGGAGATCGCCGACAGCTTGGGGCCCCTGCTTGTCCACAGGGGCCCCGCCGCTCTCAGGTCTCACGGGTGTATTCGGCCGCTTGTGCGTGGCGTCACGCTTGGCCTGCATCTTGTCGGCAAACGCCCGGGCCTCGGTGTCGGTGGCGCCGGCGGTGCGCTTGTCCAGGTAGTTGTCGAACCAGTTGCGCCAGATTGGATGGGTGTGCTCGTAGCAGCGGCGGATGGTATGGCGCACGAGGGTGAGCCCGCGCGGCGTGCGCTCGGAGCGACCAGCCCGCAGGTACACCTTGGGGCTGTCGCAGACGTCGCAGGTTTCCTCCTCCATGGCGTCCGGGATGAACGGGGCCTCCCAGCCGCAGGCGCCGCAGCGCGGCTTGCCCTTGAGCGGGGTGCCGCATTCGCCGCAGTAGCGGATCTCGCTCATTGGGCCTCCGAGGCGCCGCGATACTTGGTGAAGTTGGATAGCCGGAACAAGGTCTCTGGCGTGAGGCACCGGGCCATCTTGTCGTCGGCGCCCCATTCCCGGCACTGCCTGGCGATGACGATGCGCACGTCCTGCAGCGTGTAGCCTTTTTTCAGGATCCGGCGCACGAGATCGGCGCCATGGGTGAGCGTGCCGTCAGGGTGTCGCACGCGAAACGATTTGCCGGTTTTCTCGTTCAGCAGGGCGATGGCCTGCTCGATGTGCTCGATGTCGGCTACCCGGATCTTCGTGCCGTTCTTGCCATTGACCGGGGCCTGGTCGGGCGCAAGCCCGACAAGATCTTTTTTCTTTGTATCTATATCTGTATCTATATCTATATGGCCAGCGTAGTTACTACGTAGCTCTACGGCTCTTTTTAGTAGTTGTTCGTAGTCAGCTATAAAACCATCGGCTACTTCGGCGATTAACTGCTTAATGGGCGTAACTGGCTGAAACCACTCGTTTTGTTCCCGGTATTCTGCGAAGATGTCATGAATTTCCTTTTCCGATGCCAGGTCGGCCTTGAGCGTAGCCAGTAGCTTGAGTGTCGATGAGTTTCCGGTTTGCAGCTCATTAAGCCTGGCCCACGGGTTGGCGGAAAAGCCGATTTTGATGGGTTCATCTACGGTAGCGGCTACGAAATATACGTAGCCGCTACGTAGTACCTTATCGCCGTTTCTAAAGCGCCGCACGCGCTCGGACACACCCTCACTCTTATCCAGTTTTTTGCCGAGCTGCTTGTAGTGCTCGTAGTTCACGATGAGCCAGCCGCGGTTGCCTTCGAGATCCTCGATCTCACGCATCGGGACGATTCGCTTGCCGCCCATATCAGGCAGGCGGCTTTCTAGATCGGGTCGCTCCAAGTACTCGATAGCGGCGATAAATTTCTCGTATGACACCAGGTCGTCGCCGGTATCCATGCCAAGGCGTGTGTACAGCACCCTCGGGGCCACGCTGCAGATCCCGTCCTTGTCAGCCATGGCCACCATCGACATGAAGATATAAGTCGGCAGCCAGCCGCCATCAGCCACCAGTGAGGAATCGAATATCGAAGTAAATATCTTGCCGTACACGATCCCCTATTCCTCCCCAATTGCCGGCATTGCAAGATGACCGTGAACGTGAGTCTGCAAGAGGCCGCGGATGTACTCGGACAGGGTGACGCCCTGGCAGGTGGCGAGCGCAATCAGGGCTTCTCGCTCGTTGTCGGTCATCGCTTCGACGCCTCCACCATGCGCATGAGCTGATCGACGAGCTGCGGGATCTGGGCCAACGCCTGGCGCTGCTGTTCGTCCACGTCCTGGCAGTAGCGCGCAGCCCAATAGAGCGCCGGCGTCACGTCATGGAAGCGCTCCATATAGCGTTCAATGATGTCCGGATCGAGATGCCTGTCGCCGGATAGCATGGCGCTTAAGTTTGAGGGCGCGACATCGCATTCGGCGGCGACCCGGCCCAGACCGACCCGGTAAACGCAGGCCGCAAAGCACTCGCGCATGTCGCGGTAACGCTGTGCGAGCCCAGGTTCGAGTGACAGGCTAAGCTGGTGATTCACCTAGTGATATTCTCCGTTACAGATTTTTATCAGGCGTTATCGGTCCCCGGTAAAAAAATTACCCGCAGAGCCCGGCGGACCGGGATGCGGGCGAGATCAGGTTTACAACACGATGAGGAATCAGCCCGGTTGTCCGGCCGGGCGCCGGGTTGGTGGCGAGGGCCGGATTCGAACCGGCGACCTGCTGGTTATGAGCCAGCCGAGCTGCCGCTGCTCTACCTCGCTCGAGATTCATGCGGCGGCCTCGTCATGCGGATACAGATCCGGACGAAGCTCATGGCGTGTGACTCGACCATCGGTCAGGCGCTCGATCTGGAGCACGCGTTCGGCCGGCGGCCTGCCGGCCCGCTCCCATTTGCGGATAGCCTGGTAGGTGATGTGCATTTTGGCCGCCATCTTGCTGACGCCACCCGCCGCTTCAATGGCGCGAGTAACAGGATTGGTTTCCATGAGAATGGACATTAGAACCAAAAGTAACCATTGTCAAGAACTGATAGTCCCGGCCGGGTATGTAACTATCAGTTCTATGGATCGGGATGAAAGAGAGTCCGTGCGGGTCGCCTTTGCCAAGCGTCTAAACAGAGCGCTGGACTCGAGGCGCGTCCCGGAGGCTGGCAAGGGTCGCCAGCAATACGTCGCGCGCATGTTTGGCGTCAGTCAGAAGGGGGCGCGGAAATGGCTGGTCGGCGAGGCGATGCCGGACACGACCAGGCTCTGCGAAATAGCCGAGACGCTCAGGGTCTCCGTCCAGTGGTTGATGTGCGGCGTGGAGGAGGAAACGGAATCACAGCCTTGGCCGTTCGAAGCGGTTGATTATGACCGGGTGGCGCAGTTGACAGCGGAAGATCTGGAAACGCTCGAGGTTGGCATGATCGCCGTGTTGGCCATCATAGAATCGAAAAGGTTGAGGCGGGCGAAGCACAAACGAGAACCACCAAAATCCACCACACCCACGCAGGGACAGGGGCGGGCGGCGCGTGGGTAACGTGATCTGGATGTTCAGGGAGGTCGAGGCCGATGAATAAAGTCGCTTACCCAGTTATTGTCCTTCTGACGCTGGCCCTGTTCACCTGGGGCTTCCGGTACGATGTCCGACCGGGAGACCCGGGCCTCATCCTGGATCGCTGGACCGGCAGCGTGTATCTAATCTACCGGGACGGCGCCGCCGTTCCGGCCATCTTTTTCGAACCAGAACCGCCGCCCGAGCCGCCCGCCGGCTTTATTCTGGAATAACCTCACCTATAAATAGTTGATTTATTGACGCTATTTGCCATGCCTAAAAAAGTTACTTTTGGTTCTTGACATTGGTAACTAATGGTTCTATCTTCTCCCCCATGACCACTCTCAATTCACCCCACTCCCACAGGAGACCGCTATGTACAGACAGGGCGACGTATTACTGATTCCGGTTGACGAGGCCACAGGTGAGGTACTGCCGCGCACGGGTCGCATCGTACTGGCCGAGGGCGAGGCCACGGGCCATGCCCACGCCATCTATGACGACGGCGCGGAGCTCCTGATCCAGAAGCCGACCAAAAGCCGCGCAGGCGAAGCCGTGGATCGCATCGAGGATAACGTGGTGTTTTTGCGCTGCCGAAACCCGGTGTCGCTGCGCCACGAGGAACACAACCCGATCTCGCTCCCGGCGGGGCTGTACCGCGTCATCCGTCAACGCGAATATAGCCCGGAAGAAATTCGGCGGGTGGCTGACTGATGGCCGGTCTGCAGCTTACCGACGAGCGCCGGCAGATCATCAGCCAAGCGCAGTACGAATGGCTGGCCGTAGGGCTTTCGACCGCGCCCGCAGACTTCGACACAGCCAAGAACGCCATTTCGAGGCTGTATGCACGTATCGGTCGTAAGCGCCCGTATTTTGTCACACTGAGCTCGCCGCTGGGTGCTGAGCTATATATCCATCTGCTGTGTCAGACCTTTCCGGATATGGAAAGGGACCAGCTCGTGGACCAGCTCGGGGACCAGCTCGGGGACCAGCTCGTGGACCAGCTCGTGGGCCAGCTCAGGG
>JBJHAZ010000030.1:0-13265 GCA_050485225.1 Gammaproteobacteria bacterium | reverse complement strand
ACCTCCGGCATCGCCCGCAGGTAGTGGGCGATGGTGCCGTTGAGCCATTCGTGGCAGGGGTAGCACTCCACTCCGATGGCGAGGGTGCCCTGACGACCTTCGGCATAGGCCTTGAGGGTGTGTTCGGTTTTCTCCAGCAGCGGCAGAACCTGATGCGCCGTGCGCAGCAACAGCCGGCCACCCTGCGTGAGCCGCAGGCGTCGGCCCTCCTTCTGCCACAGTTTGAGTTCCAGTTTCTGCTCCAGGTAGCGGATCTGGTGGGACAGGGCCGACTGGGTGAGGCACAGGGCGTTGGCGGCTTCGCGCAGGGTGCCGTTGTGATCGAGTGCCTGCAGGATACGCAGGTGACTGACTTCAATCATGAGTGAATAAATCTCATTGAATCGTAAAAAATGATCAATTTAACTCACGATTTTCCGTGAGTACAGTGGCCGGCTCAGATCATGGATTCATTCAGATCATTCACCTTGTTCACCAAGACGGAGTCAGGCATGACCACCACCGTTCACAATCTCGGTTTCCCCCGGGTCGGCGCCCAACGGGAATTGAAATTCGTCCTCGAGCGCTACTGGCGTGGAGAGGCGGATCGCAACGAACTGGCGACCACGGCAGCGGAGCTGCGCGCCCGCCACTGGCGCCAGCAGGCCGGACTCGACCGTATTCCGGTCGGTGACTTCTCCTTCTACGATCACGTCCTCGACACCAGCTTCCTGCTCGGGCACCTGCCACGCCGTTTCGACGGTGCGGATGTGGACGCCTTCGACAACTATTTTCGCGTTGCTCGCGGCCATGCCGGGACCGGCGCACTGGATGACCGTGACGCGGTCGCCGCCGGGGAGATGACCAAGTGGTTCGATACCAATTACCACTACATCGTGCCGGAGCTGGACGCCGCGAGTACGTTCAGTCTGAATCCCGAGCGGCTGCTCGCCCAGCTGGATGAAGCGCTGGGGCAGGGGGTGCCGGTCAAGCCGGTGATCATCGGCCCGCTGACCTACCTGTCGCTGGGCAAGGTCAGCGATGGCAGCAACCCGCTCGACCTGCTGGACAGACTGGTACCGGTCTACGCCGACCTGTTGGCACGGCTTGCAGAGCGAGGCGTGGAATGGGTACAGCTCGACGAGCCGGTCTTGGTGACCGAGCTGTCGGCCGAATGGCAGCGCGCCTTTGAGCGCACCTATTTCGAGCTGCGCAGCAGCGGCGTGAAGTGCCTGCTCACGACCTACTTCGGCAAGCTGGGCGAGAACCTGCGACTGGCCTGCGAACTGCCGGTGGCTGGCCTGCATCTGGACGCGATCAATGCCCGCGAGGAAATCACCAAGGTGCTCGACTGGCTGTCGCCCTACAAGGTGCTGTCGCTGGGCGTGGTCAACGGTCGCAACGTCTGGAAGAGCGACCTGAGCGGTATTCTCGACTGGCTGGAGCCGGTGAAGACGCGCCTGGGCGATCGTCTCTGGCTGGCGCCGTCGTGCTCGCTGCTGCACGTGCCTTTCGATCTGTCGCTGGAGACCGAGCTGGATCTGGAGATTGCCAACTGGCTCGCCTTTGCCGTCCAGAAACTCGACGAACTGAAGGTGCTCGGTCAGGCGCTGGACCATGGCCGCGATCGGGTCGCCACCGAGCTGACCGCCAATCACGAGGCCGTCCAGAGCCGCCGTCAGTCAAGGCGTGTACACAAGAAGGCGGTGCAGGAGCGGGTCAACGCCATTACCACCGCCATGGAAAATCGTCGCAGCCCCTACGAACAGCGCGCCGCCGTACAGCGCGACAAACTGCAGTTGCCGGCTTTTCCCACCACCACCATCGGCTCCTTCCCCCAGACCGCCGAGATTCGCCGCACCCGCCTGGCGTGGCGTCGCGGGGAGCTGTCCGAGGCCGAGTACCGGGCAGCCATGAAGCGGGAAATTTCCGCGTGTGTGGACGTACAGCACGAATTGGGGCTGGACGTGCTGGTGCACGGCGAGGCCGAGCGCAACGACATGGTGGAGTACTTCGGCCAGTTGCTCGACGGGTTCGCCTTCACCCGCAACGGCTGGGTGCAATCCTACGGCTCCCGCTGTGTGAAGCCGCCGCTGATCTTCGGCGACATCGAGCGCCCGGCGCCCATGACGGTGGAGTGGACCCGCTACGCCCAGTCGCTCACCGACAAGCCCATGAAGGGCATGCTCACCGGCCCGGTGACGCTGCTCAACTGGTCCTTCGTACGCGACGATCAGCCCCGTTCGGCCACCTGCCTGCAGCTGGCGCTGGCGGTGCGTGATGAGGTTCAGGACCTGGAGCGGGCCGGCACCGCCATCATCCAGATCGACGAGGCGGCGCTGCGCGAAGGCCTGCCGCTGCGTCGCGCCGAGTGGCCGCGCTATCTGGAGTGGGCGGTGCGTGCCTTCCGTATCGCTGCCAACGGCGTGACGGACGACACCCAGATCCACACTCACATGTGCTATTCGGAGTTCAACGACATCATCGAGTCGATCGCGGCGCTGGACGCGGATGTGATCACCATCGAGACCGCTCGTTCCGGAATGGAGCTGCTGCGGGCCTTCGATGACTTCCGCTACCCCAACGAGATCGGGCCGGGGGTGTACGACATTCACTCGCCGAACGTACCGCAGGTGGGCCAGATGGTGAAGCTGATGCGGGAGGCGGCCGCCCGCATTCCCGCAGAGCGCCTCTGGGTCAACCCGGACTGCGGTCTCAAGACCCGCGGCTGGGCCGAGGTCAAGCCGGCGCTCGAGAGCATGGTGGCCGCCGCGCGGCAGTTGCGGGCCTAGTGGGCCATGCGCAAAGTCAGGTAACAGATCGCGTCGCCCAGTGGCGCAGCTCGGCGTTGGCAAAGCTTGAAATAGGCCCACTATTCCTGCGCTTCGCCGCCTTGATCCGCGCCACCGGGCTGTGCTCCTGGTGTCACCGAACTTCACGCATGGCCCACTGGCAACCCGGCTTTTCAGCCATCATGGATAACCGCGCGGTTTTGATTGTCCAAGTCACTTCAGCCAGCCCCTCGTCGAGGGGCTGGTGCTGTCCGGACCTGGGAAGAAGAGGAACCGTGATACTTCTGCTATGCTCAGAACCGTACATCGAGCCGGTGGAGATAAATGATGAAAACTTTGCTCGTTGGTTCTGCCCTGATTGTTCTGACAAGCCTGCCCATGACCGCAGCCGTGGCCGAGAGTGACAGCGTCGATGCGCCCGAGCGTCGCTGCCTGTCCATCACCCGCATTCGCAACATCGATATCGTCGATGATCGCACGCTGTATTTTCACATGCGTGGCGGCGAGTACGACTATGTGAACCGGATGCCCCATCGCTGTATCGGGCTGCACAGCCGTGGCACCTTCATGCATTCCACGTCCACCAACAATTATTGTGATCTCGACATGATCACGGTGATTGATACCAGCCTGGGGATGCGTCTGGGTTCGTGTCCGCTCGGCCGGTTCGAGGCCGTGGAGCGGGGCACCGGGCCGCGCACTATCCGCGACCGGGACGAGGAGGGACAGGACGGCGAGGCGGACACCGGGGACGAGTAGCCCGATGGAATCCGACCGGGATTCCCTGCCGTCGTTGATGCGCGCGATGGTGCTGGAAGCACCCGGTCGTTCGCTGGTGGCGCGTCGTTTGCCCGTCCCCGACATTACTCCGGGGCAGGTGTTGCTGAAGGTTCACGCCTGTGGGCTGTGCCGCACGGACCTGCATGTGGTGGACGGTGAGCTGCCCGAGCCCGCCCTGCCGCTCGTTCCCGGCCATCAGGTGGTCGGTCGGGTGGTCGCCGTGGGCTCGGCGGTGTCGGGTCTCGCGGTGGGTGATCGGGTCGGTGTGCCCTGGCTCGGTGGCAGTTGCGGCGGCTGCCGCTTCTGTCGGCTGGAGCAGGAAAACCTGTGCGATCGGGCGGTCTACACCGGCTACCAGGTGAACGGCGGCTTTGCCGAATACTGCCGCGCCAATGCCGATTACTGCTTTCCGCTGCCGGACGGCTTCAGTGACCGGCAGGTGGCGCCGTTGCTGTGTGCCGGCCTGATCGGGTACCGCGCCTACCGCTGGGCCATGGATGCGGATGTGGTGGGGCTGTACGGTTTCGGCGCGGCCGCCCACATCCTGATTCAGCTGGCGCGGTATCGCGGCCAGCGGGTGTTCGCCTTTACCCGTCCCGGCGACGATGCCGGTCAGCAGTTTGCCCGGCAGCTCGGTGCCGAGTGGGTCGGTGATGCGTCCATGACACCGCCGGACCTGATGGACGCGGCCATCCTCTTCGCGCCGGCCGGCGAGCTGGTGCCGCGCGCCCTGCAGCAGGTGCGCAAGGGTGGGCAGGTGATCTGCGCCGGTATCCACATGAGTGATATCCCCGCGTTTCCCTACCGTGACCTGTGGGGCGAGCGCTCCGTCCGCTCCATCGCCAACCTGACTCGGCGCGATGGGGTGGAGTTCCTGCCGCTGGCCGCGGCCATACCGATCCGGACCGAGGTGACTGTCTACCCGCTCGCCGAGCTCAACGGGGCGCTGGAGGATCTGCGCCACGGCCGCTTCAACGGCGCCGCGGTCATTGATCCACGGGTCTGATTCCGAACTCGAATGGAACGGGTGCGGCGGATCAGCGTACGTCGACCACCAGCCTGAACTGGACCGCCTGCATCAGCCGGGCCTCGTCCTCCAGATCCGCACTCGTCAGCGGATTACCGTGATACCCGTCCGCGGGAATACCGAGCGTGAGCCCCTGGTCGAAGGGCTCGAGGGTGACCGCCTCGAACCCGGCACGGGGTTGGCGTCGCCGGTAGAAGATGCAGGCGAGCCGCAGCAGGCTGACCAGCAGCCAGTCCGGCGTCAGGCCGTAGGTGGTGTCGGGCTTTCTGGGTTTGCGCCGGTGGTTGAGCACCAGAAAACTGAGTCTGGCCTGCTCCTGCCGCGAGAAGCCCGGCATGTCGGCATGGGTGAGAATGTAGGCACCGTGCTTGTGATAGCCGCCGTGGGCCACCGACAGGCCGATCTCATGCAGCTGGGCGGCCCAGCGCAGCAGGTCGGCGGCCTCCCGGTAGTCCCAGCGCACGTGATCGCGCACCTGGTCCAGCCAGCGCACCGCCAGCGCCGCGATCCGCTCGGACTGGGCCGTGTCGACGCGATACTGCTGCTGGAAGGCGGTGATGGTGGCGTTGCGGATGTCGTGGTGGTGAAAGCGTCCGGCGAGGTCGTGGATGACGCCTTCGCGCAAGGCGTACTCGGAGGGGATCAGGCGAGGGATTTCCAGCTCCTCCAGCAGCGCGGTCAGAATGGCGAGGCCGCCGGGGAATACCTCGAGGCGCTCTCCGGGCAGGCCGTTCAGTTTCAACTGCTGGACCTGGGTGACCTTCAACAGGGATTCACTCATTTTTTGCAGCGCTTCCGGCGTGATGGCGCCGTCGTCGCCCCAGTGGTTGTTGGCCGCAATTCGCCCCAGCGCGCGGATGGTGCCCGAGGAGCCCACGGCTTCGTCCCAGCGACCGCGAAAGCTTTCCACGTAGGGCGACAGCTCCTGCCGTGCGGCCCTGACCGCCTGACGAAACGCCGCTTCGCTGACCACGCCGTCGGCAAAGTAGCGTCGCGAGAAACTCACGCAACCCATGGGCAGGCTTTCCAGCAGGATGGGCTGGTGGCTGCCGATCACCAGCTCGGTGGAGCCGCCACCGATGTCGATCACCAGGCGGCGGCGATCCTCGGGCGAGAAGTCGCAGGCGACGCCGAGGTAGACCAGCCGCGCTTCCTCGGTGCCGGAGATGATGTTGATCGGCACTCCGAGGGTGGCTTCGGCCTGCTGCAGAAAGTCCGCCGCATTGCCGGCAAGGCGCAGGGTATTGGTGCCCACCACCCGGATGTGCTCGCGGGGGATGTGGCGCAACCGCTCGGCCATGCGGGCAAGGCTCTCCAGAGCCCGCTGCTGGGTGGCGTCGTCCAGGTGGTCCTGATCGTCCAGGCCGGCTGCAAAGCGCACCATTTCCTTGTGGCGGTCGAGCACACGCATCTTGCCGTCGCCGAAGCTGGCCACCAGCAGGTGAAAACTGTTTGAGCCGAGATCGAGCGCGGCATAGAGTTCTGAGGGTGGGGCCATGTAAATACCGACGTAGATACCGACTTGGTGGGAGGCATGTGACCGGATGATGTTGCCACCAGCCCGCGCACGCGGTCAGAGTCTAATCGCCGCGTATGACAATTGCGACCGCCGCCGCCCATGTCATCGAACTGTCATTATTTGGTCACATTGCTCGCGCACCCTTGCGCCTGATGCCGGACCGCACAAGAGGACTGTATGTATTCCGATGATCAGCCTGCCGTAGAACACTGGATGGCCAAGGAGCTCAGCTGGCTTGCCTTCAACGACCGCGTTTTGCAGGAGGCCGACGACAAATCGGTGCCGGTCATCCAGCGTATCCGCTATCTCGGGATTTTCTCCAACAATCTCGACGAGTTCTTTCGGGTTCGAGTGGCCGATGTGCGGCGCCTGGCCGCATTCAGCACGCCCGCCAGGCAGGAGGACTACAAGCAGCTGCTCGAGGAAATTCGCCAGCGCGTGATGAAGCTGCAGCGGCGCTTTGATCGCATCTATCTGGACAATCTCGCCGATCTGGCCGACCGACGGATCTACCTGGTGGACGAGGCCCAGGTGGCCGGTGATGCCAACCAGGTGGAGTTCGTGCGGCGATTCTTCCGCGAACGCATACAGCCGGAGTTGGCGCCCATCATCATGGACGACAACCACCCGGTGCCCGAGCTCAACGATACGTCCATCTACCTGGCGATTCGCCTGGTCACCGACCGTCAGATCCGCTACGCGCTGCTGGAGGTGCCGACCGACCGGCTGCCCCGGTTCATCCGTCTGCCTGCCCGCCAGAACCGGCGCGGCAAGGTACTGATGGTGCTCGAGAACCTGATCCGCATCTGCCTTCCCGAGGTGTTTCTGGGGGTGTTCCCGGTGGAGGAGGTGCAGGCCTATACCATCAAGCTCACCCGCGACGCCGAGCTGGAGCTTGGGGAAGAGATCAGCCAGAGCTTTTTTGACAAGGTGTCCCAGAGCCTGCGCAAGCGCCGCAAGGCCGACCCGGTGCGCTTTGTGTACGACGCCGCCATGCCGGAAGACATGCTGGCCTATCTGACCCGCCGGCTTGGCCTCGGCCGGCTGGACTCCATGATCCCCGGCAGCCGCTACCACAACGCCAAGGATTTTATCGACTTTCCCAACCTCGGGCCGGCCTACCTGGACCTGAAACCGCTGTCGGTGATCCCGGTGCCGGAGCTGGAGCAGGCGGGCAACCTGTTCAATGCCATCGCCGCCCAGGACATCCTGCTCTACTACCCCTATCACAGCTTCAAGGCGGTCACCGAGCTGCTCAAGACTGCGGCCATCGACCCGGCGGTGCGCACCATTCATATCAGCCTGTACCGGGTAGCGCCGCACTCACGCATCGTCGATGCCCTGCTCAATGCGGTGGCCAACAACAAGCAGGTGACCGCGGTGATCGAGCTGCAGGCGCGCTTCGACGAGGCGGCCAACATCGACCTCACCCGACGCCTGCGCGATGGCGGCGTCAATGTGATTCTCGGTGCCGAGGGCCTGAAGATTCACGCCAAGCTGATTCTTATCGGGCGCATGGAAGGGCCGGTGCTGCGCTATTACAGCCACATCGGTACCGGCAACTTCAATGAAAAGACTGCCCGGGTCTATACCGACTTCAGCCTGCTGACGTTCAATCAGGAGATCGGCGAGGAGGTGGCCAAGGTTTTCGACTTCATTCGCTACCCCTATCGTCGCTACGACTTCCGCCACCTGGTGGTCTCGCCGGTCAACAGTCGCGACCGCCTGATCGCGCTCATCGAGCGGGAGATCGCGCAGGCGCGCGCGGGCCTGGACAGCGGCATCTTCATCAAGTGCAACAACCTCGTTGATCGGGCTCTGGTGGAGAAACTGTACGAGGCCAGTCAGGCCGGGGTGCCGATTCGCCTGATCGTGCGCGGCATGTGCTCGCTGCTGCCCGGTGTGCCCGGTGTGAGCGAAACCATCGAAGGCATCAGTATCGTCGATCGCTTTCTGGAGCACCCCAGGGTGTACGTGTTCCGCAATAACGGCGACCCGGAGTGCTTTCTGTCCTCGGCCGACCTGATGACCCGCAACCTCGACCACCGCATCGAGGTCATGGTGCCGGTGCTGGACGCGGTACTCAGGCAGCGCATCCAGGATATTCTGGACATCCAGTGGGCCGACAATGTGAAGGCGCGCATCATCGATGCCGACCAGGCGAACCGCATGCGCGAGCGCGGCCCCGGGGTACGTCGCATTCAGTCCCAGCATGCGATTCACGACTACTTGCGCACTGGCCGAAAACCCCGGCTGCCCGGGCCGCGATCGCGGCGGCGTCGCCCTTCCGCTCGAAGCGCAAAATGAGTGGCCGGTGCGGTGAGCCACGAATTTTAGTATTGCGCGCAAATAGCGGTTGACCGCGGCTGGGGTGCTCCCTATAATTCAACACCCTCGAGACAGGGCAGCGGAAACAGCGCTGAAACGTCTTGAAAGAATTGATGCGGGGTGGAGCAGCCAGGTAGCTCGTCGGGCTCATAACCCGAAGGTCGTAGGTTCGAATCCTGCCCCCGCTACCAACAGTGCAAGTGGTAACAGTGAGAGCTCGATGATTCGGGCTCGACCTTCAAGCGGCACAGCCGATGAAGGTCGCGGGTTTGACTCCTGCTCTTGCTGCCAATTGTGGGAGTGGCAATAGCGTTGTTGCTCCATGGCGTACTGGCAAACAGGTTCGTGCTCGGTCTGCAGTGGTACGAACCGGCCCGGTGAGCAACCGGGGTCAGCGCTTCCGAAGTTGCATGACGCCCCAGGCGTTCAGAAGACTCGGAGTACGGAAGGCCAGCTGACGGCTTTCCGATGAACATGTGGCGCCGGCTCTGGCGCAAACCGGAAGCCCCTCTCAAGGGGCTTTTTGTTATCTGCGTAGAGTGGGCCTTCGGCCCATTTTTTGATTGTGGGGTAAGCAAGCGTTGAGCACGCGAAACGCGCAACTGACCGATCTGTTGCGACCAGTGGTGGAAAGCCTCGGCTGTGAGCTGTGGGGCCTCGAATATATTGCGCAGGGACGCAATCATGCCACCCTGCGCATCTATATCGACCGCCCGGAGGTGGGCGTGGTGCTGGAGGACTGTGAACGGGTCAGCCGGCAGGTCAGCGCTGTGCTTGACGTGGAAGACCCGATTCAAAGCAACTATACCCTGGAGGTTTCCTCTCCCGGCATGGATCGACCGCTCTATACACTGGAGCAGTTTGCGCTCTTTGCCGGTGAGGAGATCGCTGTGCGCCTGCGCCACCCCTACGAGGGGCGGCGCAAGTTTCGTGGCCGGCTGCAGGGCGTGGAAGGCCAGGAGGTCATTCTGGCTGTCGAGGACGAGGAATATCTCTTTCCGATCGAATCCATTGACAGGGCAAACGTGATTCCCAACTTTTCGGGTGCTGACGAGGCTGACAAATGAACAAAGAAATCCTGATGGTTGCCGAGGCCGTCTCCAACGAGAAGGGCGTATCGGAAGAGATCATTTTTCAGGCCATTGAGCAGGCGCTGGCGACGGCCACCAAGAAACGGTATGACGAGGAATCGCATATCCGCGTCGAGATCGACCGCCGCACCGGTGACTACGACACCTTCCGCTGGTGGGAAGTGGTCGCCGACGACGTGCTGGCCGAGCTCGGTACCCAGTTCACCCTCGAGGAAGCCCACGAGAAGGACCCGAGCCTCAAGGCGGGCGACATTTACGAGGAGAAGGTCGAGAACATCGGCTTTGGCCGCATCGCTGCCCAGACCGCCAAGCAGGTCATCGTCCAGAAGGTGCGCGACGCCGAGCGCGCGCTGGTCATCGACGCCTACCGCGATCGGGTCGGCGAGATTCTCAGCGGCACCGTCAAGAAGGTGACCCGCGAGCACATCATTGTCGATTTCGGTGCCAATGCCGAGGGATTGCTGCCCCGTGAGGAGCTGGTGGGCCGCGAGGTCTTCCGCGTCAACGACCGCGTGCGCGCGATCCTGATGGCGGTGCGCGAGGAAATGCGCGGCCCGCAGTTGCTGCTCAGTCGCGCCTGCCCCGAGATGCTGGTGGAACTGTTCCGCATCGAGGTGCCGGAGATCGCCGAGCAGGTGATCGAGATTCGCGGTGCTGCCCGCGACCCCGGCTCGCGCGCCAAGATCGCCGTCAAGACCAATGATCGCCGCATCGATCCGGTGGGTGCCTGTGTGGGCATGCGCGGTGCGCGCGTCCAGGCCGTTTCCAACGAACTCGACGGCGAGCGTGTCGACATCGTGCTGTGGGACGACAACCCGGCCCAGTTGGTGATCAACGCCATGGCGCCCGCCGAGGTCGAGTCCATCGTGGTGGATGAAGACGCCCACTCCATGGACGTGGCCGTCTCGTCCGACAGCCTCGCCCAGGCCATCGGCCGCAGCGGCCAGAATGTGCGCCTCGCCTCCGAGCTGACCGGCTGGCGCATCAACGTGATGTCGGCCGAGGAGGCCGAGGAAAAACACCAGCAGGAAGCCTCCAGCTATCTCGAGAACTTCATGAAGTATCTCGACGTGGACGAGGACGTGGCCGCGGTACTGGTGGAAGAAGGCTTTACCAGCGTCGAGGAAGTGGCCTATGTGCCGCTCGAGGAGATGCTGGCCATCGAAGGGTTTGATGAGGATATCGCCGAGGAGCTGCGCGCGCGGGCCAAGGATGCCCTGCTGACCATCGCGCTGGTGTCCGAGGAAGAGCTGGCCAATCGCCAGCCCGCCGAAGACCTGTTGTCCATGGAAGGCATGGACGACGAGCTGGCCCACCGGCTGGCTTCGCGCGGCATCATCACCATGGAAGACCTCGCCGAGCAGGCGGTCGACGATCTCCTCGAAATCGAGGGTGTTGACGCCGAGCGAGCTGCGGCACTGATTCTGGCCGCCCGTGCGCCCTGGTTCGCCGAGGAGTGATTCGCTCCCGCGACCCTGGCTGCCAACGAATATTGAGGAAACAGTATGGCTGACGTAACCGTAAGTGATCTCGCCAAGACTCTCGGCAAGACCGTGGAGATCAGTGTTGATCGTCTGCTGGCTCAGATGAAGGAAGCCGGCTTGCCACACAAGTCTGCCGACGATCTGGTGTCCGATGACGAGAAGCAGCAACTGCTGGCCTACCTGAAGGGCCTGCACGGCGAATCGGTGTCCGAGCCGAAGAAGATCACTCTCAATCGCCGCAAGGTGGGTACCCTGAAGGTGGGCGCCGGACGCAAGACGGTGGCTGTCGAAGTTCGCAAGAAGCGCACCTTCGTCAAGCGTGAGGACGTCGAACCGGAAGAGGAAGTGGCCGAGGTCGAGCGCGAGCCGGAAGCGGCCGAAATGGCCCAGATCGCCCAGCCCGAGCCCGCCGCGAAGGATGCGCCCGAGCCGGCCGTGGAGTCGGAGCCGCCGGTTGCAGAGCCGGTGGAATCCCAGTCCGAAGCCGCCGACGAAGCTCTCGAGGAGCCGGTTGTTGATGAGGCCGCTGCCGAAGAACCCGATGAGGTTGCGGCGGCAGCGCCGGTAACCCGCTCACCCTTCATGGACGACGCCGAGGAGCGCCGTCTGGCCGCCATTGCGGCGCGTCGCAAGGCGGAGGAAGAGCAGCGCAGGAAGGACGCCGAGGCCGAGAAACTGCGTGCCGCCGAGGCGGAAGCCGAGCGCGCCGCCGAGGAGATTCGTGCCAAGCAGATTCCGCGTCCCGAGGCTGCGCCGGCGGGCGACAGTGTGCTCAAGGGTCTCAAGAAACGCGGTCGTGACGATGTCGACGACGATGATGACGGCAAGGCCAAGAAGAAGAGCCGCAAGGACGGTGGCAAGGGTCGCAAGGCGCCTCGTCCTGCGGATCTGGTCGACGAGCTGCTGGAAGAGACCGAGCAGGAGCGCAAGGCGCGACTGCGTTCGGCAGCCCCGGTCGTGAAGATCGAAAACCGCCACAAATTCAAGAAACCGACTGGAAAAATTGTGCACGACGTAGAGATTCCGGAAACCATCGCCGTTGGCGACCTGGCGCAAAAAATGTCCGTCAAGGCCGCAGTGGTTATCAAGGAATTGATGAAGCTGGGCACCATGGCCAACATCAACCAGGCCATCGACCAGGATGTGGCCGTGCTGGTGGTCGAGGAGCTGGGACACAACCCGGTACTGGTATCCGACGAGCAGCTCGAGGCCGATCTGGCCCAGGAGCTCAAGGCGACCATGTCTTCCGGAGCGATGGAACCCCGCCCCCCGGTGGTGACCGTGATGGGTCACGTGGACCACGGCAAGACGTCACTGCTCGACCATATCCGCAAGACCCGTGTGGCCTCCGGCGAAGCCGGCGGCATTACCCAGCACATCGGTGCCTACCACGTGGATACGCCCAAGGGTACCGTGACCTTCCTGGATACGCCCGGTCACGCCGCCTTTACCGCGATGCGTGCACGGGGTGCCAAGGCGACCGATGTGGTCATCCTGGTGGTGGCGGCCGATGACGGTGTCATGCCCCAGACCGAAGAGGCCATCCAGCACGCCCGCGCTGCCGGCGTGCCCCTGGTGGTCGCCATCAACAAGATCGACAAGGAAACCGCTGATCCCGAGCGCGTCACCAACGAGCTGGCCGCCAAGGACGTCATTCCGGAAGAGTGGGGCGGCGATGTGCAGTTTGTGAAGGTGTCGGCCCACAGCGGTGAAGGCATCGACGAACTGCTCGATGCGATCCTGTTGCAGTCCGAGATGCTCGAACTCAAGGCACCCCGTGACGTTCCTGCCACCGGTGTGATTGTCGAGGCCCGTCTCGAGAAGGGCCGCGGCGTGGTGGCCACCGCGCTGGTGCAGAGCGGCACCCTGCGCCATGGCGACTTCCTGCTGGCCGGGGAAACCGTCGGCAAGATCCGCGCCATGAGCGACGAGACCGGCAAGGCCACCAAGGAAGCCGGCCCGTCCATCCCCGTGGAAATCCTCGGCCTGGACAGTCCGCCCGATGCCGGCGACGAGTTCATCGTGCTGAGCGATGAACGCAAGGCCCGCGAGATCGCCGAGACCCGCGCCGACAAGGCCCGCCAGGAGCGTCTGGCGCGACAGCAGGCCGCCAAGCTGGAAAACATGTTCGCCAACATGGGGCAGGAAGAAACCCGCATCTTGCCGATCATCGTCAAGGCGGATGTGCGCGGCTCGCTGGAGGCGATTCTCGCCAGCCTGGTCGACATGTCCACCGAGGAAGTCTCGGTCAACATGGTGTCCTCC
>JBJHAZ010000029.1:0-13408 GCA_050485225.1 Gammaproteobacteria bacterium | reverse complement strand
GCCAGTCGATTGCGACGCAGGGCCTCGTCCTCGGCCATGACCATGACATCGTCGAAGAAGGTATCGACGGTGCCGCGCAGTCCCGCCAGTGTCTGCAGCGCCCGGGTGTAGTCCCGTTGGGCGAGCAGCGGTGCCACCCGGTCCCGGTAGCTGGCCAGCTGTTCGGCCAGCGCCTGTTCGGCAGGTTCCTGCAGCAGGGCCGTGTCCACGTCGGCGTCAACGCCGCCATCCTGCTTGGCGAGGATGTTGGACACCCGCTTGTTGGCGGCCGCCAGTGCCTGGGATTCGGCGAGCTGATTGAAGGCCTGCACCGCCAGTACGCGCTGGTGGATGTCGAGGGGGTTATCGAGCCCCTTGGCGGCGATGGCCATGAACACCGCGGCGGGGATGCCGTCGTCCTCGTACCAGGCGCGGAAGCGTTCGATCAGGTAGGACAGCACCTGTTCGACCAGCTCGTCGGTCACCTTGAGGTTGCCGTGCAGGGACTGGGCCCTGGCGAGTACCGGTCTCAGGTCCAGGTCGATATCGCCCTCCACCAGAATGCGCAGCACGCCAAGGCTGGCGCGGCGCAGTGCGAAGGGATCGCGGGAGCCGGTGGGCGGCTGTCCGATACCGAAGATTCCCACGAGGGTGTCGAGGCGGTCGGCCAGCGCGACCGCGCGGCCGGTGGCGGTGTCGGGCAGGCGGTCGCCGGCAAAGCGGGGCAGGTACTGCTCGAACAGCGCCTCGGCCACTTCGGCGTCTTCGCCGTCGTTGAGCGCATAGTACCGACCCATGATGCCCTGCAGGTCGTCGAACTCGCCCACCATGTTACTGACCAGATCCGACTTGCTGAGGCGGGCGGCGCGCTCGGCCAGGGCGACTTCTCCGCCGCAGGCCGGCGCCAGCAGGCCGGCCAGTGCGGCGATGCGCTCGGTCTTGTCGAACACGGTTCCGAGATCGGCCTGAAAGACGATATTGCGCAGGGGTTCGCGCCGGGCCTCGAGGGTCTGCTTGCGGTCGGTCGCGAAGAAAAACGCGGCATCGGACAGCCGGGGACGGATGACGCGCTCGTTGCCGGCCACGACCCGGGCCGGGTCGCGGCTTTCGATATTGGCAACGGTGATGAAGAAGGGCATGAGCCGGCCCTCGCCGTCCACCATGTGGAAGTACTTCTGGTGTTCCTTCATGGAGGAGATCAGCGCCTCCGGCGGCACTTCGAGAAAACGCTCCTCGAAGCGGCCGATCATGGGCACCGGCCATTCGTTGAGGGCGGACACCTCGTCGAGCAGGTCCGGGTCGATGACGGCTTCGCCACCGTGTTGTCGGGCGGCCTCGTTGACCCCTTCGCTTATCAGCTGGCGCCGCTCGTCGAAGTGAGCGATCACTTTGGCATCGCGCAACTGGGCTTCATAGCTGGCGGCGTCGCGCAGGGTCACCCAGTCGGGGTGATGGAAGCGATGGCCGCGACTGCGGTTGCCGGGTTCGAGACCCATCACCGAGCCGGGGCAGACCTGGTCGCCGAACAGCAGCACGATCCAGTGTACCGGCCGCACGAACTCGACCCGACGCGCACCCCAGCGCATGCGCTTGGCAATGGGCAGAGCATTGAGTGCGCCGTTGACCACCTCGGCCACCAGCCCGGTGGTGGCGCGGCCCGGAATGTGGTGTCGGTGGCAGAGCTTGTCCTGCTTGCCGTCGTTGGCCACGGTGTCGCGCAATCGGTCCACCTCGATGCCATTCTTCTCGGCAAAGGCGATGGCGGCGCGGGTCGGGTTGCCCTCGGCGTCGAAGGCGACCTTGGCGGGCGGTCCCCACAGGGTTTCGTCCCGGTCCGGGGTGCGCTCGGCCAGTCCGCCCACGCGCACCGCCAGGCGGCGCGGCGCGGCGAAGGCCTGCACCTCGCCGAAGGACAGGTCCTCGGCGCGCAGCCGCGACTCGATCTCGGCCTGGAACGCGCGGGACAGGGTGAGCAGGGATTTGGGCGGCAGCTCCTCGGTGCCGATTTCGATCAGCAAGTCCTGGCTCATGCGCGGTTCTCCTCTGCCTGGCGAATGACGTCCTCGGCCAACGCCTTCGGCGCGAGGGGGAAGCCGAGCCGCAGTCGGGAATCAAAATAGGCCTGCGCCACGGCGCGGGCCAGGGTACGCACGCGCAGGATGAACCGCTGGCGCTCGGTGACCGAGATGGCGTGGCGGGCGTCGAGCAGGTTGAAGGCGTGGGAGGCCTTCATCACCCTTTCGTAGGCAGGCAGCGGCAGGTTGCGCTCCATCAGGCGCTGGCTTTCACGCTCGTAGACATCGAAGCTATGGAACAGGAACTCGACCGGCGCCTCCTCGAAGTTGTAGTGGGACATCTCCACCTCGTTCTGGTGGAACACGTCGCCGTAGGTGACTCGGGAGCCGTCGGGCCCCACTGTCCACACCAGGTCGAAGATGGAGTCGACCCCCTGCAGGTACATGGCGATGCGCTCAAGGCCGTAGGTGATCTCGCCGGTGACCGGGTAGCACTCGATGCCCCCCACCTGCTGGAAGTAGGTGAACTGAGTCACCTCCATGCCGTTGAGCCACACCTCCCAGCCAAGACCCCAGGCGCCGAGGGTGGGCGACTCCCAGTTGTCTTCCACGAAACGGATGTCGTGGACGAGCGGGTCGACCCCCAGCGCGCGCAGCGAATCGAGGTACAGCTCCTGGATGTTGTCCGGCGACGGCTTGAGGATCACCTGATACTGGTAGTAGTGCTGCAGTCGGTTGGGGTTCTCGCCGTAGCGGCCGTCGGTGGGGCGGCGACAGGGCTGCACATAGGCGGTATTCCAGGTTTCCGGGCCGATGGCGCGCAGGAAGGTGGCCGGATGAAAGGTGCCGGCTCCCACTTCCATGTCGAGGGGTTGCAGGATCACGCAGCCGCGCTCCGCCCAGAATTGCTGCAGGGCGAGAATCAGGCCCTGAAAGGTCGATACGTCCGTCTTGGTCTCCGCCACGGAGTGCTCCCGTTGCCGTTCATATAAAGGACAGGAATTATACGGGTCAGGCCCTGCGTTGGTAAGGGCGCATCCCTCGCCTTACGCCGCTGCCCCGTTATCCGTTAAGCTTGGTCCCTTCCAAGAGGGAGTCACCGCATGCAAGCTCGAATCACCGCGCTACTGCTGCGCCTGCTCGGATGGCTGCCGCTGGGCGTGGCCCGCGCTTGCGGCTGGCTGCTGGGCGAGTGCTGCTGGCGCCTTGATACCCGTGAGGCGCAGACCACCCGAATCAATATTGCCCACTGCTTTCCGACGCTGTCCGAGCCGCTGCAACGCCAGCTGGCCCGGGACAGTCTGCGCGAGTGGGGGCGCACCGTCTTCGAGATCCCGGTGGTCTGGCAGCGCAGCGCCGCCTGGATAGAGCGACGCATTCTGCGCACCCGCAACCCGGAGTTGCTGACCGAAGCGCTGCAGTCCCGGCGCGGTCTGATCCTGCTGAGCCCGCACCTGGGCAACTGGGAGGTGGCCGGTCTGGAGATGGCGCGCCGCACACCCATGACCATCATGTACGAACCCCCCAAGGAGCCCCGTCTCGATGCCCTGATTCGCCGTGTGCGCGCCAAGGCCGGTGCCGAGCTGGTGCCCACCAATGCCCGTGGCGTGCTGGGGTTGGTCAGGGCGCTGGAGGCCGGCGGGACGGTAGGGGTGCTACCCGATCAGGAGCCGGAGCTGAACGGAGGCGAGTTCGTGCCGTTCTTCGGTGTCAGCGCGCTGACCATGACCTTGGTACACAGCCTGGTGCAGCGTACCGGCGCGCGGGTGCTGTTCTGCTTTGCGCTGCGCGTGCGCGGCGGCTTCGAACTGGTGTTTCTCGAGCCCGACGCGGCCATCGCCGATGCCGATCGCAAGCGCTCTGTCGATGCGCTCAGTCGCGGCGTCGAGCGTTGTGTGCAGGAGGCACCGGCCCAGTATCAGTGGGAATACAAGCGCTTCAAGAAGCGCCCCGAAGGCGAGCCGCGTCTCTACCCGCGCAATCCTCGCAAAGGTTCATAGGGTTCCCCTGTGGGGTGAGTGTGGCGCCAGGAAGCCATTCACCACCGACTCCCCATGGGTGTGGCGCCGGTTGCCCTCGCGCTGGTGGGGCTGACTGTGGAACAGGCCTTCGACCGGCTGGGGAGCGGGCAATCAGTCGTCTTCCCGGGGCGGGATCGCGCGGGTGCGGCCCTGATCGTCCACCGCCACAAGCACGAACTCGCCCTCGGTGATCTTGTGGGGATCGTCGCGGTTGCCGTCGTTGCACCAGACCTCGACCAGCAGCCGCATGGATGAGCGGCCGGTGTCCAGCACGTCGCAGTAGACGCTGACCACGGCGCCCACGGGGATCGGCTTCATGAACGCCATCGTGCTCACCGAGACGGTCACCACCCGTCCGCGGGTGACGCGGCAGGCGAGTGCTGCAGCGGCGGTATCCATTTGTGCCATCAGCCAGCCGGCGGAAATGTCCCCGCTGGGGTTGGTGTCCCGGGGCAGGGTCACCATCTGCAGCGACAGGTAGCCTGAGGGGTGTTCGGGCGGGTTGATGGCGTTCACTCGAGACTCCGTATCCATTCCGTGGGGGTCAATGGGACAATAACTGCGCCGGCAACCAGGTGGCAAGGGTCGGCCAGAAGGCCAGCAGTACCAGGATGCCCAGCTGGATCATGATAAAGGGAATCACGCCCCGATAGATATCCGTGGTCGCCAGTTCGGGCGGTGCCACGCCGCGCAGATAGAACAGCGCAAAGCCGAAGGGCGGTGTCAGGAAGGACGTCTGCAGGTTGATGGCGATCATCACGCCCAGCCATACCGGATCGAGTCCCATGGCCAGCAACACCGGCGCCACGATGGGCACCACTACAAAGGTGATCTCGATGAAGTCGAGAATGAAGCCGAGCAGGAAGATCACCAGCATCACGATCAGGGTGGCGGTGATCACCCCACCGGGCAGACCGTGGAACAGCTGGTGTATCAACTCCTCGCCACCGAAGCCGCGAAACACCAGCGAGAATACGGTGGCGCCGATCAGGATCAGGAACACCATCGCGGTGATACGGGTGGTGGATTCCACCGTGTCCCGCAACTGCTGCCAGCCGAGCTGGCGCTTGGCCAGCGCCAGCAGGGTCGCGCCCAGCGCGCCCACTGAGGCCGCCTCCGTGGGGGTGGCGATGCCGCCGAGAATCGACCCCAGCACCACAAAGATCAGCAGCACCGGGGGCAGGACGGCCATCAGCAGGCGGCCCAGCGACACGGGCGCGTCGCCGTCGGGGCGTTCGGCCGGCAGGGGCGCCCACTCGCGCTTCAGATGGGTGCTCACCAGCAGGTAGATCAGGTAGGCCGCCACGAGAATCAGCCCCGGCACAATGGCGCCCAGGAACAGGTCGCCGATGGAGACGGTGCGCGGGGTAAAGATGCCCTGGGCCAGCTGTGCCTGCTGGTAGGCGGTGGAGAGGATGTCGCCCAGCAGCACCAGCGCAATGGACGGCGGGATGATCTGGCCGAGGGTACCGGTGGCGCAGATGGTGCCCGTGGCCAGCCCGGGGTGGTAGCCGGCGCGCATCATCACCGGCAGCGAGATGAGGCCCATGGTCACCACCGTGGCGCCGACGATGCCGGTGCTGGCGGCCAACAGGCTACCCACCACCACCACCGAGATCGCCAGCCCGCCGCGCACGCGGCGGAACAGCTGCGCCATGCTGGTGAGCAGGTCCTCGGCCAGCCGCGATTTCTCCAGCATCACCCCCATCAGCACGAACATGGGCACGGCGATCAGCGTGCTGTTGTCGATGGTGCCGTACAGGCGGTTGGGCAGCGCCTGCAGAAAGCGCATGTCGAAATGGCCGGTCAGATCGCCCACGAAGGCGAACAGCAGCGACACGCCGGCCAGCGTCAGGGCCACCGGATAGCCCAGCATCAATACCAGGCAGATGGTGAAGAACAGCAGCAGCGGCAGGAACTCGGCCATCACAGCACCTCCTCGGGGTGGTGCTCGCTGTGATGGCGACTGTGACCGGTGATAAACAGCAGATTGCGCAGTGCCTCGGCAATCCCCTGCAGGCCCAGGGTCACGGGCATCACCAGAATCAGCGTCTTGAGCACATACACCCACGCCAGGCCGCTGCTCTCGCGGGAGCGCTCGCGAATGGCCCAGCTGCTGGCCACATAGTCCCAGCTCAGCCAGAAGATCACCGCGCACAGCGGCAGCAGGAACAACAGGGTACCCAGCAGGTCGATCCAGGCTCGGGTGCGGTGGCTGAAGCGGTGGTAGAACACATCCACCCGCACATGGCCGCCGTGCTTGAGGGTGAAGGCGGCGCCGAGCATGAACACCGTGGCGTGCAGGTAGGTCACGCTCTCCTGGATGGCGGTGGCGCGCCCCAGTTGCAGCAGGCGGGTCACGATCACGGCGCACACCAGCACCATCATGGCAAGGGTCAGCCAGGCGATCAGGCGTCCGGTGTACTCGGTAATGGCGTCGAGCAGACGGGTGAGGCCAACAGAGAGCTTGATATGGGGGGGCATGGGAAGGACCTTGGTTATCTGGCCGGCATTATATCGGCTGCCGGTAGTGGTGAAAAAATCGATCTGGCGGCTGGCGCCGGGTAGGTGGTTTCGACGCACTCTGAGCGACTATGCTTCATTGACATATTTCTGAAACATAAAAGCTTGAGACTGCGCAGCGTCACGAAGCATTCGTCCGACTTTCCACAAGGTCCGTGATGCGGGCCACACAACCCTGTAAGAGGAATCAACAATGTCTTCAATCGCTTTCAAAAAGCTGGCTGTAGGGCTGGTGGCTTCAGCCGGCATCGCTCTCTCCGGCACTGCGCTGGCTCGGGATACCATCCAGGCCGCGGGCTCCTCCACTGTTCTGCCGTTCTCGTCCATCGTTGCCGAGGAGTTCGGTAATGCCTACGCCCAGTTCCGCACCCCGGTGATCGGCTCGGGCGGCACGGGTGGCGGTATGCGCCAGTTTTGCGCTGGTTCCGGCGTAGATACTATCGATATTGGCAACGCATCGCGTGCCATCACGCCGGCCGAGATCGAGGCCTGTAAGGCCAACGGTGTCCAGCAAGTCATCGAAGTCAAGTTCGGCTATGACGGTATTGTGTTCGCCTCGCGCGCCGACTCCGGCTCGTTCGCGCTGGAACCCCGCCATGTATTCCTGGCGCAGGCCGCCCAGGTGCCGCAAGACGGCAAGATGGTGAACAACCCCTACACTCGCTGGTCACAAATCGATTCCTCCCTGCCGGATCAGGAAATCGTGCTGGCCATTCCGGGTAACAACCACGGTACCCGCGAAGTCTACGACCTGAACGTCATCAACGAGGGCTGCAAGACCTTCGACGAAGTCAAGGCAATGGATGGCGACGCCCAGAAGTCTTTCTGTGGCGCTCTGCGCACCGATGGTCGCATCATCGAAATCGCCGGCGACTACACCGAGACCCTGGCCCGTCTGTCCGCCCAGCGTGACGCCATCGGCGTGTTCGGCCTGAGCTTCTACGAGTCCAACCGCGACCGTCTGCAGGTGGCCACGGTATCCGGCGTCAGCCCTTCGGTCGACACCATCCTCTCCGGTGAATACCCGGTCTCCCGCCCGATCTACTTCTACGTGAAAGGTGATCACATCGGTGTGGTACCCGGTCTGCAGGAATTCGCTCTCTACTTCGTCAGCGAAGGTGTTTCCGGATTCGGCAGCCCCCTGGAAGAAGCCGGTCTGATCCCCTTGTCCGACGAAGAGCGTGCGGAAGTTGCACAGAATATCCGCGACCGCAACTCTGTATACTAAGAGTTCGCATTCCGGGTAAGCAGGCAACCCCTCCCTGGTGGAGGGGTTGCCGTTTTGCAAATTTTGTATCGTCGATGCTCGCCCGATGTATCGTTTGATCTGTAGACAGGGTTCCAGATGAGCAGTCTCACCTTGCTTGTGGTGCTCCTCGGCATGATGGTCGTGGGGTATCAGGCCGGCCTGTATCGAAGTCGCGCCGTTGCCACGGAACGATCCACACGCCTCAATTCGCGCCCTCATCACTACGGGGTGTCCGTTGCTCTCTGGTCCTGTGGTCCCGCGCTTTTGTTGTTGATGGTGTGGTACTTTCTCGCCCCGGGCATTATTGATACCGCCATCGCATCGCAGATTCGTGCCGAGCAGCCGGAGATCACTGACCAGCAGGTGCGCGTGGCCATGCGCCGCATCGCCAATCTCGCGGACGACCGCGGCCTGGTGTTGGGTACGTCGGAATGGGAGGTTGCAGCCGCCCAGACCATGGTGAGCCTGCGTCAGACCGGCAGCTGGATCCTGACGGGCCTCATCGCAATGCTGGTGTCCGTCGGGCTGTTCTTCAGCTTCCGAAGAATCAACCCCGAGCTGCGTGCACGTACCCAGGTCGAACGGGTGGTCCTTGCGGTTCTGCTGCTCAGTTCTGGCGTAGCGATTCTGACCACCGTGGGTATCGTGCTTTCCATGGTGGGGGAAACACTGAATTTCTTCACCTTCATTTCCCCACTGGATTTCTTTTTCGGCACCACCTGGCAGCCGGTATTTCACGTCACGGAGACCAGCGGTTACGGCCGCTACGGCATGTTGCCCCTGTTGGGCGGCACGGTGCTGGTGGCGATCATTGCCATGTCCTTTGCCGTACCCGTGGGGCTGATGGCGTCGATCTATCTGGCCGAGTACGCGCCGAGCAGGGTACGCAGCTTTGCCAAGCCGACACTGGAAATCCTCGCGGGCATCCCCACCATCGTCTACGGCGTGTTTGCGTTGATGACTGTCGGTCCCTTCCTGGCGTCCATGGGCGATGTCCTCGGGCTCAACATTCGCGCCACCTCCGCGCTGACCGCCGGCCTGGTCATGGGCATCATGCTCATACCCTTCATCTCGTCGCTCTCGGACGACATCATCACGCAGGTGCCGCGATCGCTGCGCGACGGTTCGCTGGGTCTGGGTGCCACCAAGTCCGAAACCATTCGCAAGGTGGTCTTGCCCGCCGCATTGCCGGGCATCGCCGGCGCCGTACTCCTGGCCGCCAGCCGGGCGGTGGGCGAAACCATGATCGTGGTGTTGGCAGCCGGTAACGCCCCGGTGCTAACCGCAAACCCGTTCGATGCCGTATCCACCATGACCGTGACCATCGTGAATCAGCTGACCGGCGACTCGGATTTTGCCGGTCCCCAGTCCCTCGTGGCGTTTGCCCTTGGTCTCACGTTGTTTGCCATCACGTTGGTGATGAACGTCGTGGCGCTGATCATCGTTCGCAAATACCGAGAGCAATACGAGTAATCACAGCATGAGTAATGGTGATGTACACGGAACGCCCCAAACGCGCTCCACGGTAACGCAAAAGGTAGCGGCTTCCCTGCGTCGCCGTCACGCCCGGGAAAGACGATTCTGGTTGCTGGGTGTGGGGGCCACGCTGCTGGGTCTGTCCTTCGTGGCGATTCTATTTATCAACATCTTCAGCAAGGGGTTGCCGGCATTCTGGCAGGCAAGTATCACCCTGGATGTCTATTTTGATCCGGAAGTCATCAATATCGGCGCGCCGCCAGAGCCCCGGATCGGCGAAAGCTCGAACGAGTTTCGCCAGCGCCGGGTGGACTGGGAGAACGAGGTCGGGCTGATCAACTTCAACCGGCTGATCCAGAACTCACTCGCCGAGGTTATTCCCGAGGCGGCCGATCACCCCCGCGACGCAAGTCGCGTAGTGACGTCCGGAGAGCGCATTGCATTGCGCAACCTGGTGATCGAGGACCCCTCTGTCATCGGAGAGACCCGGCGGGTGCGGCTGTATACCGACGCCAACATCGACGTCTGGCTCAAGGGCAACATCGATCGCGATCTGCCCGACGGCCAGCAGATGCTCAGCCCCCGGATCCGGGCCTGGGCCGATCAGCTGTACGAGCAGGGCATTATCCAGATGCGCTTCAGTACGGCGCTCTTCCTCAACCCCGACTCCCGCTCATCGCTGGCCTCCGCCGGTTTGCGCGGCGCCTTCTGGGGGTCTCTGTACATGATGCTGATCGTACTGGGCGTCGCCGTGCCGTTGGGGGTGGCCTCCGCCATCTATCTGGAGGAGTTTGCACCACGAAATCGCCTCACCGACCTGATCGAGGTGAACATCAACAACCTCGCGGCGGTGCCGTCGATCATTTTCGGTTTGCTGGGGGCGGCGGTCTTCATCAACTATTTCAAGATGCCGCTGTCCGCGCCCATTGTCGGGGGGCTGGTGCTCAGCCTGATGACCCTGCCCACGGTCATTATTGCCACCCGGTCCACGCTCAAGGCCATCCCGCCCTCCATTCGCCAGGCCGCGCTGGGCATAGGCGCGTCGAAAACCCAGGCGGTCTTCCACCACGTATTGCCGCTCGCGATCCCCGGCATACTGACCGGTTCGATCATCGGTCTGGCCCAGGCGCTCGGTGAGACCGCGCCCCTGCTGCTCATCGGGATGAACGCTTTTGTAGCCTCGGTGCCTTCGTCACCCCTGGATCAGTCCAACGCCCTGCCGGTGCAAATCTATCTGTGGCAGGCCAACGAGCTGCGCAACTTTTTCGAGGGAAGAACCTCGGCGGCTATCATTGTGCTCTTGACGCTGATGCTGTCGTTGAACGGCACCGCGATCTGGTTGCGCAAACATTTCGAAAAGAGGTGGTAACCCCATGAACAACGAAGCAATTCGAGCTTTGACACGCTCCGAGGGTGGTGACGCCAATACCTCGACAGGCGATCGCGCCGGGCTGGGGGTGCCCTTGGCCGGAAACCTGGGCGGTGGCCGACACGGCATGGCTGCTGATCAGAGAGCGGTGAAGATGTCCGCCAGGGACGTCAAGGTGTTCTACGGCACTTCCCAGGCGCTCCATGGTATTTCCATGGACATCCTGGAGAATGAGGTGATCGCCTTCATCGGGCCGTCCGGGTGCGGCAAGTCGACCTTCCTGCGCTGCCTCAATCGTATGAACGACACCATCGAGGGCGCCCGCGTCGAGGGGGCCATTTCTCTGGACGGCCAGAACATCTACGATTCCTCCCTGGACGTAGTGCTGTTGCGTGCCCAGGTGGGTATGGTGTTCCAGAAGCCGAATCCCTTTCCCAAGTCGATATTCGAGAACATCGCCTATGGCCCACGGTTGCACGGCCTGGCCGAGAATCGCACCGAGTTGGCCGATATCGTCGAATCCAGCCTGCGGCGCGCCGGCCTCTGGGACGAGGTCAAGGATCGTCTCGACAAGCCCGGTACAGGCCTGTCGGGTGGCCAGCAGCAACGGCTGTGTATTGCGCGCGCGATTGCCGTCAGCCCTGAGGTGATCCTGATGGATGAGCCCTGTTCCGCGCTCGATCCCATCGCCACCTCGATCATCGAGGAGCTGATCTTCGAGCTCAAGGAAAACTTCACCATTGTCATCGTGACCCACAACATGCAGCAGGCTGCAAGGGTGTCGGATCGAACCGCTTTCTTCCATTTGGGCAATCTCATCGAGCTCAGCGAGACGGGGCAATTGTTCACCAATCCGAGCCACAAACAGACGGAAGACTACATCACCGGTCGCTATGGCTGATGACTATAATGATCCACTACCCGGTTCCAAGTGAGGTGACCGCTTTATGGAAATAACCAAAGACGTACACGCCCAGCATACCTCGCAGCCGTTCAATGAGGAGCTGGGCCATCTGCGCAGCCAGGTGCTGGTGATGGGTGGCCTGGTGGAGAAGCAGGTGAGTGACGCGGTCTCGGCTCTCGAGGCCAACGACAGTCGCTTGGCGGAACATGTGGTCAGCGAAGAAAAAACCGTCGACAAACTCGAGATGGACATCGACGACGCCTGCGTACTGGTACTGGCCCGGCGTCATCCCGCCGCCTTCGATCTGCGGATGGTGCTGGCTGTGATCCGTACCATCCACGATCTCGAGCGCATTGGCGACGAGGCCAACAAGATTGCCAAGATGGCGCTGCGATTGTCGGAGGAAGGTCAGGCCCCCCGCGGTTATGTGGAAATCCGCCACATCGCCAATGGGGTGCGCAGTATGCTCAACTCGACCCTGGACGCCTTTGCCCGTTACGACGTGGCCTCGGCGATGGAAGTGATCAAGTCGGACGAGCAGATCGACCTGGACTACAAGTCCGCGCTGCGCGAAATGATCACCTACATGATGGAAGACCCGCGCAGTATCTCGCGGGTGATGAACATCACCTGGGTGCTGCGCTCGCTGGAGCGCATCGGCGATCACGCCAAGAACATCTGCGAGCACATCGTGTTCCTGGTGGAAGGCGAGGACATCCGCCACGACCACGAAGACCCCGACGACTGATCGCGGTACCGCTGCACCGGCACCACAGCCAGCGTGGGTGCCGGCGCCGACGCTTTCCACGCCGTCTGCCAATACGCAGGGGCGCCCCTCGCGCGCTCCGGCCGGTCAACCTGTTTATAATGCCCGCCTTGGGTGATGCCCCGGCATCACATCCGAACCGGATATGACAAGGTGACCCATGCTTGCCGTTATCTCGCCCGCCAAGAAGCTCGACTACGACACCCCGGTGGCGGTGAAAGCCCACACCCAGCCCGAGATGCTGGATGATGCCGCCGAGCTGATCGAGCAGCTGCGGGCGCTGTCGCCACAGGAAGTGGGCAGCCTGATGAAGCTGTCGGACCCGCTGGCGAGCCTCAATTTCGGCCGTTACGCCGACTGGCACCGCCCCTTCACGCCCGATAACGCCCGCCAGGCCATCTTCGCCTTTCGCGGCGATGTCTACGTGGGCCTCGATGCCGACTCCCTCGCCGAGGACGACCTGGCCTGGGCGCAGGATCACCTGCGCATCCTCTCCGGCCTCTACGGCCTGTTGCGGCCCCTCGACCTGATGCAGCCCTACCGGCTGGAGATGGGCACCCGCTTTGCCAACCACCGTGGCCGCAACCTCTACCAGTTCTGGGGGGATACCCTTACCCGGCGGCTCAACGCGCTGCTGGCCGAGCAGGCCAGCCCGGTGCTGGTCAACCTGGCGAGCGACGAGTACTTCAAGTCGGTCCAGGTGAAGCAGCTGTCGGTACCGGTCGTCTCGCCCGTGTTCAAGGATCGCAAGGGCGACCAGTACAAGATCATCAGCTTCTACGCCAAGAAGGCCCGTGGCCTGATGGCCCGCTACCTCATCGAGCAGCGCCTCGACGATCCCGAGGGGCTCAAGGGGTTCGACGCCGAGGGCTACCGCTACAACGCCGCCGCCTCGACGCCCGAGCAACCGGTTTTCCTGCGCGACGCGCCGCCCGCCTGAGGCCCGCAAGGGCGCTCATCCCCATTCGGTAGCCGCGCCGTCATCGCCGGTGGGCTAACCTCATTATTCCCGGCTATCAGTGTTACTCATGGACTCGAATACCCTCAAGGACAGATCAAAGGACAGACCAAAGGACAGCCCGCTGGTCAGTATCGTCATTCCGACG
>JBJHAZ010000028.1:0-13808 GCA_050485225.1 Gammaproteobacteria bacterium | reverse complement strand
CGTCGAAATCGTCAAAATCGTCATCTTTGGCTTCTTTGGCACTCATGGCGGCTCAAACCCCCGACAACAATCCAGCGAAAGGAACCCCGGCTTTACCGACCGGATCGGGCGCAAATTATTCGCTCGCCCAACCCTTAGTCAAGCAAAATTTCAACTTTTTTCAACCGCGTCAAACCCTGGCCGGACCCCGGTTTTTTCTGTATATTTTTCATGGCATTACAAGTCGCCTGTCACGGCCCTCGAACCTTCGTGCAAGCGGCGGCAACCCGCTCCGGCGACCACATCGCCCAAAGCCGCCGCCACCCTCGACCAGGAGCGCATCTTACCCATGGATCGATACCCCTCCACCGTTGTACTGACCGGTGCCGGCATCTCCGCCGAATCGGGCATCCGCACCTTCCGGGCCGCCGACGGCCTGTGGGAGGAGCATCGCATCGAGGACGTCGCCACCCCGGAGGGTTTTGCTCGCAATCCGGCGCTGGTGCACACCTTCTACAATCGCCGGCGCCAGCAACTGTGCTCCGACGAGGTGGCACCCAACGCCGCCCACCGCGCCCTCGCCGAGTTCGAGGCGCGCTGGCCGGGGCCGTTTCTGCTCGTCACTCAGAACATCGACAATCTGCATGAGCGGGCCGGAAGCCAAGACGTGGTCCACATGCACGGGGAGCTGTTCAAGGCACGCTGCCAGGCCTGTGGGCACCTGCATCGGTGGGAGGATGACCTCTCCGAGGCCATGCCCAGCCCATGCTGCCATCGACCGGGGGCACTGCGACCCCACGTGGTCTGGTTCGGCGAAATTCCGCTGGAGATGGAACGCATCGAGGCCGCTCTGAGCCAGTGCGACCTGTTTGTGGCCATCGGCACCTCAGGGCAGGTCTACCCGGCTGCGGGCTTTTGCGAACTGGCCCGCGCCGCAGGCGCACACACCGTGGAGCTCAACCTGGAAGCCACGGCCGGCAGCCGCCGCTTTCAGGAGCACCACACCGGCCCGGCGAGCGAGGTCGTCCCCCGCTTTCTGGAGGATCTTCTGGCCGCCAGCCAGGGCTGAAGAGAGCGCGTTTTCAGACCACCACCAGCACGTTGCCATCCACGTAGTGCAGCACCTTCTCGGCCACATTGCCCAGCAGGCGACCCTTGAGACCGCGATTGGAGCAGCCGCCAATCACCAGCAGGCCATTGCCGGCCGTGGCAGCTGCCAGCTGTCGGTCAACCATGCCGCGCAGTACTTCGACCTTGGCACCCGGGACGCCGAGCCGGCCGACCAGGTCCTGCAGTCCTTGCGTCGCCTGGGCATACAAGGATTCGGTCAGCTCGATGTAACTGGGCAAGGTACCCGCCAGCGAGTGGGAGAGTCCGGGGTCCGGACACACGGCCACCACCCGCAGCGGTACGCCGAAGCCTGTCGCCATGGCCCGGGCTTCGTCCAGAACGCGGGCACTGAGCGCCAGATGGTCGGGGCGGTCGTCCAGACTGTCGATGGCGGCCACCACGAACGCCGGCGGCTGAGGATGCGCGGCGAGGACCAGAACGGGGCACTCGGCGTACCGCAGCAACTGCCAGTCGTCGGGCGTGTGAATGAATTCAGCGAGCAGCGAATGGAAGGCGACGTGCTTGATGATGAGTCCCGCCTCACTGCGCCGCGCCACATCGATGATCTCGCGGTGCGGGGTAGCAGACCAGCACACCTCGACCCCATCATCCCCGACCACGTCGGAGTACTCCACCGACAACCGACGGGCGCGCGCGGCGGCGTCGGCTTCCAGCTGTTCGCGAATCCCGTCCATGTTCTCGAATCCGATGTAGCGGTTCAGCTCCAGTAACGGATCGTGAATACAGACCAGCAGTCGCAGCCGGGAGTGGCGGGTGCGGGCCAGCTCGGCCGCATAGCGCACCGAGTCACCGGCCGTTTCCCAGTCGTCGATCACCAGAAGAATACCGTGCATCATCCTGCCTCCGTTACCGATCGGGACTTGCGACCGCACGTTCCAAAATGGATGGCCCGGGTCCCATACCGGGGTTATACTCAGTTCATTGTTCAAGCGTAGCGTAATAAGGAGTTGTCAGTGGAGTCGCGATGTCATCCCAATCAGGTCAGCTGCAGCGACTGCAGGATGAGTTCCCTGTGCCTGCCGCTGGCGCTGCAGAACGAGGAAATCACCCGGCTGGACGAGATCATTCAGCGCGGGCGGCCGCTACAGAAGGATGAGCAGGTGTTCTCCGCCGGCGAACCGTTTCGCGCGGTGTACGCGGTGCGCAGCGGCGCCATCAAGTCCTACTGTGTCGACAACGAGGGCGTGGAGCAGGTCACCGGTTTCTACCTGCCCGGCGAAGTCTTCGGGCTGGACGCCATCGACACCAACCAGCACGTCACCAGTGCCGTGGCCCTGGAAACCTCGGCCGTGTGCGAGATCCCCTTCGACAATTTCGAGCGCCTGAGCACCCAGATCCCCACCCTGCAGCGCCACTTCCTGCAGCTGATGAGCCGCGAGATTACCGCCGATCATCACCTCATCACCCTGCTCAGCAAGAACAGTGCCGAAGAGCGGGTCGCCACGCTGCTGATGAGCATCTCGCGCCGCAACCAGCGCCGCAACCTCTCGGCGAGCCGATTCCGCTTGCCCATGTCCCGCGCCGATATCGGCAACTACCTGGGCCTGACCGTGGAAACAGTCAGCCGGGTCTTCAGCCGACTGCAGAAGCAGGGCATCATCCGCGCCGACAAGAAGGAAATCGAAATCCTCGACCGCGACGACCTCATCGCCCTTGCCGGCGGCTGAACTCATCCCGATACCTGCGGTGGGCCGTCACCGGCCCACCGTGCCTTTTTCTCGGCAGTGATCACTGTCTCAGAAGCGATAACCCAGCGAAACCATGTAGACCCAGGGGTCGATGTCCACATTGACGCGTACCTGGTCGCCACTGTCGAAGGACAACTTGGCAGTGGTGTCGATGTCGATATACCAGATCTGCGCACCCAGCGACCAGCGGTCATCCAGCTTCACATCGACGCCGGCGTTGAAGGCCAACCCCCAGGAATCATCCAGACTCATGCGGCCGCTCGCGCCCAAAACCCCTTCCAGATCGGAACTGACCGATTCGGAGAAGAAGGTGGTGTAGTTGAGACCGCCACCGATGTACGGCTGAATCGTCGAGCCGCTGTCCATGGGGTAGTACTGCAGTGTCAGGGTGGGCGGCAGGTGCTTGGTATCACCGGCCTTGACGACCGGGCCGCCGAGATTGGCCGTTATTCCATGCTTGAACGGGGTGGCCGCCAACAGGCTCAGGCCGAGCTGATCGGTGAGCATGTAGGTGCCGGTAATGCCGAGCTGGGTATCATTGCCCACGGATACACCACTACCGGGAATGGCGGCGCCATTGAGCCGCAGCTCACCGCTGCTGTCGTCCGGTTGCACGGATGCCGCTCCCAGGCGCACGATGAAATCGCCCGCTTCATAGGCATTGACCACCGGCGCCATCGCCAGGGCCATGCCTGCTACCAGGACGCCCAAACCGCTGACCTGACTCTTTTTGATCGTCATCTTTGCTTTCTCCTCAATCCATCTCCAGATCGGCAGTAATCTCTGCCGTAAAGAGATTGAAGCAAAGCTCGCGATAAGCACGATTGATCCAGATTAAGGGGGTCAGGAGGGCTGCTTGCGCCATGTCAAGAGCACAACAAAAAGGCCGCCGATGGCGACCTTTGGATCTTGCGCAGCGCTGTCGGGCAGGCTCGGCGAGACTCTTTAACTCAAAGAGACTCGGCTTGACTCAGCGAGGCTCATTAACTCAGCGAGGCTCGGCCTTCGAGCCGCCGAGGCATCCGGGCGAGTCCGGAACAGTGGCATCGCCCCATTCCTGCGGCGTAAACAGGTGCAATGCCAGGGCGTGCACCGGGCCCTTCAGTTCCTCGGCCAGCACGCCGTACACCGCCTGGTGTCGCTGAACCTTGCGCATGCCGTCCCAATGGGCGCTGACCAGCGTCACCTTGAAATGGCTCTCCGAGCCGGGCGGCACGCTGTGCTGATGGCTTTCGTTGATGATCTCGCACACCTCCGGCGCAAAAGCCTCGGTGAGCTTGCGTTCGATCGTATCGGCGACAACACCCATTTCACGCTCCTCCCGGATCAACCAGCTGCCAGCAGGATCAACCACCCACGAGGCTGATCATTACACCGGCCGCCACCGCAGAACCGATCACCCCGGCGACGTTGGGCCCCATGGCGTGCATCAACAGGAAGTTCTGCGGATTGGCCTCGAGACCCACCTTGTTGGACACCCGAGCGGCCATGGGCACCGCGGAGACACCGGCCGAGCCGATCAGTGGATTGATCTTGTGCTTGCTGACCAGGTTGAGCAGCTTCGCCATGATGATGCCGGCTGCCGTGCCCAGGCAGAATGCGACCATCCCGAGGCCGAGAATACCGAGCGTCTCCCAGTTGAGGAAGCCCGCGGCATCCATCTGTGAACCGACACCCAGACCGAGAAAGATGGTCACGATGTTGATCAGGGCGTTCTGAGCGGTATCGCTCAGACGGGAAACCACGCCGCACTCACGCATCAGATTGCCGAGGCAGAACATGCCGAGCAGGGGCGCCGCGGTCGGCAGCACCATCCCCACCAGAATCAGCAGTACCAGCGGAAACGCGACCTTCTCCAGCTTGCTGACCGGTCGCAGCTGCTCCATCTTGATCTTGCGCTCTTCCTTGGTGGTGAGCGCGCGCATGATCGGCGGCTGGATGATGGGCACCAGCGCCATGTAGGAGTAGGCGGCAACGGCGATGGGGCCCAGCAGTTGCGGCGAGAGCATGCTGGTGACGTAGATGGCCGTCGGCCCGTCGGCTCCCCCGATGATGCCGATGGACGCTGCATCGGCGAGCGAGAAATCAAAGATGCCCGCAGCGCCCAGAAATACCGCGCCGATCACCGTGGCAAAGATACCGAACTGGGCCGCCGCCCCCAGCAGCAGGGTCTTGGGGTTGCTGAGCATGGGACCGAAGTCGGTCATCGCCCCGACCCCGAGGAAAATCAGCAGCGGGAAGATGCCGGTGGCAATCCCCAGCGTGTACACATAGTGAAGCAGCCCGCCCGCCTGATCCAGGCCGGTTCCGGGCAGATTGACCAGAATGGTGCCAAAGCCGATGGGCACGAGCAGCAATGGCTCGAAGCCCTTGCGAATGGCCAGGTACAACAGCACCAGACCCACCAGAATCATCGACGCATCGCCGAGCCCGATCTGATACAGGCCCGACCCCACCCACAAACCGTAGAGATTTTCCATGACAGTCACTTACTCCGGATGGGGTTCTCAGCCGATGGACAACAGGATGTCGCCGACAGCGACGCTGTCGCCCTGCTTCACCTTGATGCCGGTAATGGTGCCGGCCCGGGGGGCGCTGACCGCAGTCTCCATCTTCATGGCCTCGAGGATGATGACATTCTCGCCTTCGGAAACCTCCTGACCCTCGGTGACCAGCACCTTGAAGATATTGCCGGCCAGGGCGGCCTTGACAGGCTCGCCCTCGCCCACCGGTGCACTGCCGGCGGCGGTCCCGGTGGTGGCACCCACGGGTACCACACCGCTGACATCGCCGCCGTTGGCCACGGTGACCGTGTAGCTCTTGCCCTCCACGGTGACGGTATAGACTTCCTCGCCACCGTCGGTGGTCACAACACCGCCCTCCTTGCCGGTGGGCACCGGCTCGAAGGCACTCGGGTTGCCGCGGTTCTTGAGAAACTTGAGGCCGATCTGCGGGAACAGCGCATAGGTCAGCACATCGTCGATGCGATGGTCACCGTCGGCCAGCTTGATGCTGTCGGCCTGGGCCTGCTCCAGCAGCTCCTTCTCCAGCCGGGCCAGCTCGGGCTCGAGCAGATCGGCAGGGCGACAGGTGATCGGGTCGGCGCCCTCGAGCACCTTGGCCTGCAGCTCCCGGTTGACCGGAGCCGGGGTAGCGCCGTACTCGCCCTTGAGCACCCCCGCCGTCTCCTTGGAGATATTCTTGTAGCGCTCGCCGGTGAGCACGTTGAGCACGGCCTGGGTACCGACGATCTGGGAGGTCGGTGTCACCAGCGGAATGAAGCCCAGGTCCTCACGAACCTTGGGGATTTCCGCCAGCACTTCATCCAGCTTCTCGGCAACGCCCTGCTCCTTGAGCTGGCTTTCCATGTTGGTCAGCATGCCACCGGGAACCTGTGCCACCAGAATGCGCGAATCGACGCCGCGCAACGAGCCCTCGAACTTCGCGTACTTCTTGCGCACTTCACGGAAGTACGCAGCAATCTCTTCCAGCAACTCGATATCGAGACCGGTGTCGCGTTCGGTGTCCTTGAAGATGGCCACCACCGACTCGGTGGGCGAATGACCGTAGGTCATGGACATGGAGGAAATGGCAGTGTCCACGTTGTCGATGCCGGCTTCGGCGCACTTGACGATGGTGGAGGTGGACAGGCCCGTGGTCGCATGGCATTGCATGTGGACCGGAATCGACAGCGCCTGCTTGAGGCGCGTCACCAGCTCGAAACCGGTGTAGGGGGTCAGCAGGCCGGCCATATCCTTGATGCACACCGAGTCGGCGCCGGTGTCCTCGATCTCGCGCGCCAGGTCGACCCAGAGGTCGATGGTGTGCACCGGGCTGACGGTGTAGGAAATGGTGCCCTGAGCGTGCTTGCCCACCTGCTTGACCGCCTTCAGGGCGGTGGTCAGGTTGCGCATATCGTTCATGGCATCGAAAACGCGGAACACATCCACGCCATTGGTCGCAGCCCGCTCAACGAACTTTTCCACCACATCGTCGGCGTAGTGACGGTAACCGAGAATGTTCTGGCCACGAAACAGCATCTGCTGCGGCGTATTCGGCATGGCCTTCTTGAGTTCCCGAATGCGATCCCAGGGATCTTCGCCGAGATAGCGGATGCAGCTGTCGAAGGTCGCCCCACCCCAGGATTCCAGCGACCAGAAACCTACCTGGTCGAGCTTTTCTGCAATCGGCAGCATGTCGTCGATACGCATGCGGGTAGCCAGCAGGGATTGATGGGCATCGCGCAGTACGACGTCGGTGATACCGAGGGGTTTTTTCTCATCAGCCATGCGAAACAAACCTGGTCAGGGGTTAACGGGAGACGCGAAAGGATGGAATGAAATCAGTGGCGACCGCGGTGGCGATCGATGGCGGCCTGAATGACCTGCAGGGTCCTGGCGTCGACCCGCCCGCCGCCGGACTTGACCTGGGGGGCCGGCGCTGCGGGCTGCGGTGCCTCGGGGAAGAAGCGGGCGACGATCCAGGACATGAGCACGGTGGTCAGTACCAGGATGATCAGGAAGCTGAACACGGTACCCATGCCGAACAGCAGCAGGTTCAACCCCTCTTCAATCAGATCGCCATCCATTCCGACTCACCCCGTTATTTGATGGTTGCCATGTGAAGTGGCCGGCGAGCATCACCGGCGAGCGCCCGCGCAGCCGACATTGGCCTGAGCCCGCGGGGCAAAGCAGCTTATTATAGCCAAATATGCGCGCCATACCTAGAGGCTGTGGCGTGCAAAAATGCCGTTCACAGCGGCTTCCACACCCTTGTCGGGTTGCATTCCGGCATCGCTCGCCTACAATCGCGACTCCCGCCCACAGCCCAACCGAGCACCGCAATGAGCCTCAGAGACCTGCTGACCGAGCGCGCCGCACAAGCCATGCACAAGGCCGGCATTCCGGCAGACTGCCCCGTCAATCTGGTGCCCAGCGGCCGGCCCGAGTTCGGCGACTTCCAGGTCAATGGCGCACTCGCCGCCGCCAAGCGGCTCAAGAGCAAGCCCCGGGATCTGGCGCAGGCCATCGTCGACCAACTGGACCTCGAGGGCATCGCCGACCGGATCGAGATCGCCGGTCCCGGCTTCATCAACATCCACCTTGCCAACGCCTTCCTGGGCCGGCAGCTCGTTGCACCGGGCACTGCGGGCGCCGCGGCGCCACAAACCGTGGTGGTGGACTACTCCTCACCCAACCTGGCCAAGGAAATGCACGTGGGCCACCTGCGCAGCACCATTATCGGTGACGCGGTGGCACGGGTGCTGGAGCACCTGGGCCACAGGGTCATTCGCCAGAACCACATGGGCGACTGGGGCACCCAGTTCGGCATGCTGATCGCCGAACTGGAGGAGCATCTGGGCGAAGGCGAGCAGCCCGAGCTGGCCCTCAAGGATCTCGAGCAGTTCTACCAGCAGGCCAAGCAGCACTTCGATGCCGATGCCGCCTTCGCTGACAAGGCGCGCAGCTACGTGGTGAAACTGCAGTCGGGCGACGCCCACTGCCTGCGCCTCTGGCAGCAGTTCATCGATATTTCGGTCGCTCACAGCGAGGATATCTACCGGCTGCTCAATGTGACGCTGCAGCACGGCGACATCCGCCCCGAGAGCGCCTACAACGACGACCTGGCCGCCGTGGTCAGCGACCTGCGCGCGCAGGGCCTGGCGGTTGAGGACCAGGGCGCGATGGTGGTGTTTCTCGACGAACTCGCCGACAAGCACGGCAACCCCAGCCCGGTGATCGTGCAGAAATCCGGGGGCGGCTACCTCTACGCCACCACCGACCTCGCTGCCATCCGCTACCGCTGCGGCACCCTGGGCGCCGACCGCATCCTGTACTTCATCGACGCCCGCCAGTCGCTGCACATGAAGCAGGTGTTCACCGTGGCGCGCAAGGCCGGTTACGCGCCCGAATCCACCGAGATGCAGCACCTGCCCTTCGGCACCATGATGGGCGAGGACGGCAAGCCCTTCAAAACCCGCAGCGGCGGCACCGTCAAACTGGCCGACCTGCTCGCCGAAGCCGTCGCCCGGGCGGACACCCTGCTTGGCACCAAGAATCCCGACATGCCCACCGAGCAACGGGCAGAAATCGCCCGCAAGGTGGGGATCGGCGCCGTGAAGTACGCCGATCTCAGCAAGACCCGCACCAACGACTACATCTTCAGCTGGGACAGCATGCTCAGTTTCGAGGGCAATACCGCGCCCTACCTGCAGTACGCCTACACCCGCATCCGCAGCATCTTCCGCAAGGCGGGCATCGACGCCGATGGCGCCCGGGGCGAACTGCACATCGATACCGCCCAGGAGAAGGCGCTCGCCCTGCAACTGCTGAACCTCGACGACGTGCTGCAGCAGGTGGCGCAGGACGCCTACCCCCACCAGCTGTGCAACTACCTGTACGATCTGGCCAGCCTGTTCATGGCCTTCTACGAGCACTGCCCCATCCTGCGTGCGGACGTGGACGAAGCCACCCGCGCCAGCCGGTTGCACCTGTGCCGGCGCAGCGCCGAGACCCTGGCGAGCGGCCTGTCGCTGCTCGGCATCGAGGTGATGGAGCACATGTAGAGGCCGCTCAACGCCGCGCGCGACATGGCTTCCCCTTTGGCGGCCAGCCCCGTATAATGCTCGGCCCTGCCATCGGCCGGGCACGCAGGTGCCCGCCCCTCCAGAACACGGATCCGCATGACCTCCACCCCCGATTTCGCTGCCCTGGGCCTCGCCCCGGAGTTGCTGCGTGCCCTCGAAACACTGGGCTATGAACAACCGTCCCCCATCCAGGCCGAGTGCATTCCAGCGCTCCTCGAAGGCCGCAACCTGCTGGGCACCGCCCAGACGGGCACTGGCAAGACCGCGGCCTTTGCGCTGCCGCTGCTGCAACGGCTCGATCCATCCCGACAGTCGCCCCAGGTACTGGTGCTGACGCCCACCCGGGAGCTGGCCATCCAGGTCGCCGAAGCCTTTCGCAGCTATGCCCGCTTCCTGCCGCGCTTTTCCATCCTGCCCATCTACGGTGGCCAGGATATGGGCACCCAGTTGCGCGCCCTGAAACGCGGCGTCCAGGTGATAGTGGGCACCCCGGGCCGAGTGCTGGATCACCTGCGCCGCCAGAGCCTCGATCTCAGCCAGCTCGAGGCTCTGGTGCTCGACGAAGCGGACGAAATGCTGCGCATGGGCTTTATCGACGACGTGGAAACCGTCCTGGCCAGCACGCCCGACACCTGCACCCGCGCCCTGTTCTCGGCCACCATGCCGCCGCCCATCCGCAAGGTAGCGGAGAGCTACCTGAGCGATGCCCAGCAGATCCGCATCGCCGCCAAGACCACCACCGTGGAGCGCATCGAGCAGCGCTACCTGACCCTGCGCGCCAATCAGAAGCTCGAGGCCCTCACCCGCGTGCTGGAAGTCGAACCCTTCGACGGCATGATCATCTTCGTGCGCACCAAGTCCACCACCGTGGAATTGGCGGAAAAACTGGAAGCTCGTGGCTATGCGGCGGCCGCGCTCAACGGCGACCTCAGCCAGGCGCTGCGCGAGCGCACCGTGGAGCGTCTCAAGCAGGGGCTCACGGACATCGTGGTGGCCACGGATGTGGCTGCCCGCGGCCTCGACGTGGACCGCATCACCCACGTGATCAACTACGACATCCCCTACGACACCGAAGCCTACGTCCACCGCATCGGCCGTACCGGTCGGGCCGGGCGCAGCGGCAAGGCGATCCTGTTCATCACCCCACGCGAGCAGCGGTTCCTCAAGTCCATCGAACGCGCCACCCGCAGCACGCCCGAGGTCATGCCGCTGCCGAGCGGCGCCGACATCAGCGCCCAGCGTGTGCGGCAGTTCCAGGAAGGCATTGCCGAGATCATGGGCACCGAGGATCTCGAGCCGTTTCGGCAGTTGCTGGGCGACATGGTGGCCGCCCAGGGGCTCGACCTGCTGGACGTGGCCAGCGCGCTGGCCTGGCGCGCCCAGCGCGAACGGCCCCTGTTCGATCGCCTGCCCCACATCGACACCAGTGCCAAGCCTGTCCGGGATCGCAGCGCTTCAGAACCGCGCCGCGACGATCGCCCCCGCCCGGCGCGGGACAAGCGTGAGCGCAGCCCCGACAGCGACGTGGCGCTGACCACCTACCGCATCGACGTCGGCCACAACGACGACGCGACGCCCGGTGACATCGTGGGGGCCATCGCCAACGAGGCCGGCCTGGACAGCCGCTACATCGGCCGCATCGTCATTCACGACGACTACAGCACGGTCGATCTGCCGGGTGACATGCCCCGCGAGGTGCTGACCCACCTGCAGGGCTGCTTCGTGCGCCGCAAGCCCATGGCCATCCGCCTGCTGGGCGAATCGGCACCGGCCGGCCTGCAAGCGGCCAAGCCGCGCAAACGGGAAGCCGGTTCAGCCAAGGGCGATCGCGGCAACCGGTCGGAGCACCACAAGGCTGCCGACCGCCCTGCCGGCAAGTTTGCCGACAAACGCAAGGCAGCGGGCAAGCCCCACTTCGACAAGGCAGCCCCCGGCGCCAGGAAAAAGAAACCGTCAAAAGCCGGAGGCAACAAGCCGGTTCGCAAGGGGCCGCCCAAGTTCTGACCGCTGCTTGCGGGAGGCCAGCTCCGACGACGGGGCTGCCGGCCTGACCCGGGATGCGCCCGATCCACATCCCCGGGCGGTGGATCGGGCGCTAAATGTTGCCCCAACGGTGCCGATACAGCTATATAACCGTCGACAACAATAAACACGTCGAGACGCCATGCCCACCAGCAACCTGCCTTCAGCGCCACCTGACCGGCCCACCGTGCCGGCGGCGGCGACGATGGAGAACCCGGGGGACCGCTTGCGCCCATGCACCTGAACCTCCGCCCCCTGCCGATCCCGTCCCGATTGCGGCCTGTCGCCGGCGCGCTGCTGGTACTGTGCAGCACCACCGGCTGGGCCGGTCAGGGTGGCGAAGACCTCGACTTCTACCTCCAGCTGTCGCTGCAGGAATTGCTGGACCTGGAAACCAGCATTGCGTCCGGGACGCCCTCCTCCATTCTCAAGAGCATCTCCACCGTCTCCGTCATCACTCGGGAGGACATCGAGCGCTACCACTACACCACTCTGGAAGAGGCGCTGCGCACCATTGCCGGGTTCGACGTCTACCGTACCTATTTCCAGAAAGGCATCGCCACCTCGCGCGGTATCCTGCAGGACCACTACACCAACAAGGTCCTGCTGATGATCAACCATGTTCCGGCCTGGCATGCGGTCACCGGTGAGCTGCACCTGGCCCGGATCAACATTCACGATGTGGAGAAAATCGAGGTGCTCAAGGGGCCGGCGTCGGTGCTCTATGGCACCAACGCCTACTCCGGCGCCATCAACGTGGTTCTGAGGGATGGAAGCAGCCCGAGACGCGCCTACGTGGAAGCGGGCGATGACGACCACTACGCCGCCGGCGGCACCTGGACCCACCTGGACGAAGAGCGCGACCTGTCCCTGCTGGTGGCCGCCCACGGGCGTCACGGCGAGCGCCAGCGGGGCCGGTTCGTGGACGAGGACGGCGTCAGCGACCACTTCAACGACTTCACCGACAGCACGACTCTCACGGTCAACGGGCGGCTCGGCAACCACAGCCTGCTGCTCAACGCCTACGACAACACCGAAGCCTACATGGGCATCGAACCCTTCTACGACCTGGGCGTCGGTCGGGGACAGGACCTGCGGGGCCACCTGATCGGCTACCAGTATGAAACCCGGCCCGATGAGGTATCGACCCTCCGGGTCTCGACGCGTTACGACTGGAACGAGCGCGCCTTCCTGCGTTCGATCAGCCAGGGGATACGGGGCGAAACGTCCGGCTACCATCTGGCCGGCAACATCACCTATGCGCGCCAGTTGAGTGACCGGTTCCAGCTGGACGGCGGCATCGACGTGGATTACCGCGTCGCCGAGGTGTACCGCAACTTCGACGCCGACGGCAACACGCTGACCCACAACAATCTCAGGGACCGCAGTGTGCTGGAGTACTCGGTATTTACCAGCCTCGGCTACGAGCAGGGCGACTGGAAGTGGAATATCGGGCTGCGCCGTGTGGAGAACGAGCTGTTCTCCGGCTCCCTGTCGGGTCGCGCCACCCTGGTCTACTCCCTCTCCGACACCAGCAGCGTCAAGCTCATTGCCGGCCAGTCCTTCCGGTCGCCCTCCCTGTTCGAGCTTTACTTCATACCGCCGGAGCAGACCATCTTCGGCAACCCGGACCTGTCACCGGAAAAAAGCACCTCCTACGAGATCGCCTACCTGAAGTTCGCCGGCAACCTGTTTTTTCAGGTCAATGCCTACCGGGCTTCCTATCGCGACCGCATCTATCGCGACCGGGGGGATGTGCTGCTGCCGGACGGCTCAATGGCGTTCAACCGCCTCGTGTACAGCAACGGCGATACCTTCCATGCCACCGGCGTCGAGTTCGAGAGCCGCTACAACGCCGACCCCTGGGCAGCCTTTGCCAACATCAACTGGCAACGAGGCACCGATGGCGACCGCCTCGAGGGCACGCGGCACTACAATTTCAGGTATGTCCCGAGCTACACGGTCTCGGCCGGCCTGAGTCGCAATCTGGGGGCCGTCAACCTCTCGGCGGTGGGCAACTACCGCAGCGGCACGTCGGGCACCACGCCCACCGACATCGACGACAGCCTGACCGTCGACCTGGCCGCGAGCTTCACACACCAGCCCGCCAGCGACTGGCAGCTGCACCACCGGGTCAAACTCAGCAACATCACCGATGAGCGGGTGGAGATCGCCGATTACGCCCGGCGCGCCGGACTGGAGCACGTACCCCAGCGTTTCGGTCGCTCCCTCACCTATCAACTCACCCTGACGTTCTAGAACGACTGCGGCCAGACACCCAAGTCGGCGCCTCAGCCCTCCCGTCCCTCACCACTCTGCAACAGCTCCTCCACCGGTAACGGCCTGGCAAAGAGGTAGCCCTGCATCCGCTCGCAGCCGTTGGCCAGCAGGACCTGCATCTG
>JBJHAZ010000027.1:0-14114 GCA_050485225.1 Gammaproteobacteria bacterium | reverse complement strand
CAGATTGAAAATATAAGGGGAGCAGTCGCCCAGCAGATCGGAGTACAGGGACATGAGCAGATGGCCTCTGGCGGTGTCGGGTAGGAATCGGTGGCCAGTATCCACCGGAATGCGGGTCAAGGCAAAGGCAACGGCCTGGTGGAGGGTTTGTCGGTGTGGAATGCGTGCGGCGCCTGGATTTCAGGCTGATGACCTGTCGGTTTTTGGTGCCTGATGGCATTCGGGCGACCGTGGAGTGTTGCATAATAGCGTGTTGTCGTCCGGCCAGGTGCTGGTCGCAGGGATAAAACCGGGATGGAATCCGCTTCACAGGCTAGAGGTAGATTTTGTCCGGTTCCCGTAAATGTGTGGCCCTGCGTCCCCTGTGGCTGGCCGGTTGGTTGTTGGTGGTACTGTTGCCGGCACTGCTCCTGACGTCGTTGCTGGTACAAGGTCGTGAGGCTGCCCCCGAGCACGCGGTTCTGGTGTCTGCCCTCGCGACGGAGAGCGCCCGCAATGCCGGTTGGCTTGGTACGGCGTTGGGCGTCTGGCTGGCGATCGGCCTGGGTGGTATACCCCTGCTGAACCGTCTTGGTCTGCATCTGGAGCGGGGCCGGCGCACCGGTGCCGTATACGAGCAGGTGTTTCGCAGCGTATCCGATGCCATCTTCCTGGTGGAGGTGGAGCCGGGCCAGGAGTTCCGTTACCTCTCCAGCAACCCGGCTCACGCACGCTCCACGGGTATTCCAACGGTCGAGTTGGTCGGCCGCACCCCGGGTCAGGTGCTGGGCCCTGCGGCGGCGGCTCATGTGGTCCGTCAGTACGCCGAGTGTGTGCGCCGAAAAGCGGCCTATACCTATGAGGAACAACTGGACCTGCCTGCCGGTAAAAAGACCTGGATGACGATTCTCAACCCCGTGCTCGATGAGCGCGGCGAGGTGCGCATGCTCGTCGGGGTGGGGAGAGACATCACTGGCCACACCGAGGAGGCGATCCGGCTCAAGAGCATCACCGAGCATCTGCCCGGCTTCGTTTATCAACTCAGGCTCGATAATCGCCAGCGCTGGAGCTACACCTACGCCAGCGATAGCGTGGCTCGGCTGTTCGGGGTGACGCCCCGGGCGGTGATCGACGATGCCGAGACACTGCTGGGTCGCATCCACCGCGACGACATCGACCGGGTGATCGCCGAGAGCATGGAGTCGGCGCGGGAGCTGATCTCCTGGCACAGTCGGTTCCGCATGCAGCACGCCGATGGGCACCTGCTGTGGGTGGAGGCCTACGACACCCCGGTGGTCACCGAAGACGGTGGCATCCTGTGGACCGGCTATGCCAACGACATCACCGAGCAGGTCAATCTGGAGGAGGCGCTGCGCAGCAGCGAAGCCCGCTTCCGCACACTGGTCGAGAATGCCAACGACATCATCTATACCCTCGACCGGGACGGTTCTCTGACCTACGTGTCGCCCAACTGGCAGGATCTGCTGGGGCACCCGCCCCGGGAAGTGACCGGTCGCGGCATGAGGGACTTTGTGCACCCCGATGATCTCGATGCCTGCCAACAGTTTCTCCGCGCCGTCGTGACCGGCGGCAAGAAGCGCGGTGGCATCGAGTACCGGGTTCGTCACATCAACGGTGACTGGCACTGGCACACCTCAAACGGGGCGCCGCTGATGGACGAGCAGGGCACCGTGATCTCGTTTCTGGGTATTGCCCGGGATATCACCGAGCGCAAGCTGGCGGACGAACGCATCGCGCATCTGGCTCATTACGATGCACTCACCGACCTGCCCAACCGCAGCCTGTTTTTCGAAATGCTGCAACGCAGCCTGGGACGCGCCCGGCGTGAGCATCGCAAGCTGGCGCTGCTGTTCGTGGACCTGGACCGTTTCAAGCCGGTGAACGATCGCTACGGGCACTCGGTGGGAGATGCACTGTTGCAGGCCATCGCGCGGCGCATGAATACCTGCTTCAGACAGTCGGACCTGGTGGCGCGTATGGGCGGTGACGAGTTTGTCGTGCTGCTGGACGGCATCGAAGCGCTGGCCGACGCGGAGCTGGCTGCCCGCAAACTCTGGACTGCCCTGGCCGAACCCTTCGAACTGGATGGCCTGAGCCTTGCGGTCTCCAGCAGTATCGGCATCGCGGTATTTCCGGATCACGCCGGCGACGGTGATGAGCTGGTTCAGCGCGCCGACCGGGCCATGTACGAGGCCAAGGCGCTGGACCGCGATGCGGTGTGTGTCTGGCATGACACGGCCGGAGAGGCGTCGCCGCGCGCACGATAGGGTGTCCGCCCAGGCCGTGCTGCCGGCGCATGAAAAAGCCGCCGGCCCCGCAAGGGGCAGGCGGCCTGGGGACGGTTGTCCGGTTCCGAAGCAAACGCCACGATGGCGCGCTCGATTACCAGGTCAGGGCGCCGCCGGTCTGGTACTCGGTTACCCGGGTTTCGAAGAAATTTTTCTCCTTGCGCAGGTCCATGATCTCGCTCATCCACGGGAACGGGTTTTCCGAACCGGGGTACTGCTCCGGCAGGCCGAGCTGGCTGAGCCGGCGATTGGCAATGAACTGCAGGTACTCCTCCATCATGGCCGCGTTCATGCCCAGTACACCGCGTGGCATGGTGTCGCGGGCGAAGCCGATTTCCAGTTCGGTGCCCTCGATGATCATGCGGATCACTTCGCGCTGGAACTCGGGTGTCCACAGGTGCGGGTTTTCCAGCTTGATCTGGTTGATCACGTCGACGCCGAAGTTCAGGTGCATGGACTCGTCGCGCAGGATGTACTGGAACTGCTCGGCCACGCCGGTCATCTTGTTGCGACGCCCCATGGACAGGATCTGGGTAAAGCCGCAGTAGAAGAAGATGCCCTCGGTGACGCAGTAGAAGGCGATCAGGTTGCGCAGCAGCTCCTGGTCGGTCTCGGGCGTGCCGGTGGTGAAGGTGGGGTCGCTCAGTGAGTGGGTGTGGCGCAGGCTCCAGGCGGCCTTGTTGGCCACCGAGGGCACTTCGCGGTACATGTTGAACACCTCGCCCTCGTCCATGCCCAGCGACTCGATGCAGTACTGGTAGGCGTGGGTGTGGATGGCTTCCTCGAAGGCCTGGCGCAGCAGGTACTGGCGGCACTCGGGGTTGGTGATCAGGCGGTAGATGGCCAGTACCAGGTTGTTGGCCACCAGCGAGTCGGCGGTGGAGAAGTAGCCCAGCGAGCGCATCACGATACGGCGCTCGTCCTCGCTCAGGGCGTCCTCGCTGCGCCACATGGCGATGTCCGCGGTCATGTTCACTTCCTGGGGCATCCAGTGGTTGGCGCAGCCGTCCAGGTATTTCTGCCAGGCCCATTCGTACTTGAAGGGCACCAGCTGGTTGAGGTCGGCGCGGCAGTTGATCATGCGCTTGTCGTCCACCTCGACGCGGGCGGCACCCATTTCCAGCTCCTCGAGGCCGGTGGCCGGTGCTTCGCCGGCCTCCGTGGTAGCGGGTGCAGCGTCGGTGTCGGAGTCATGGGTTTCAAGATCGGCCATCAGCGACTGGGCCTCGGCGACGGTGCGGGTGAACGCTTCCCGTTCCGTGGCGCCGGGTTGTACGGCCGGCGCCGTTTCCACCTCCAGCGCGCGGGCAAGGGTGTCCGGATCCAGTGGCTGCGCTACCGTCTGGGCAGTAACGGTTTTCAGAGGGGAGTCGCTTTTGTAATCGTCCCAGCTCAACATCGTGTTTCTCCTGTGGTCTTGCCTGTTGTCGCGGCCAGTGTTGTTGCGGTCACGGGGAACGCCTGACGCGTCGTCCCCGGTCGGCGGCGGTCCTTGTCGGATCGGTGTGCCCTGCGGCACGGCCCCGGAGGGCAGGGTTGAAGGAAAATCGGACACCCGGCACCGCCGTGATCCGGGTGTCCGTTCTCCTCCCCCAGGCAGGGGTTACTGGCAGGCCTCGCAGTCCGGGTCGTCCAGTGAGCAGGCGCTCGGCGCCGGGGCGGCCGCCGCTGTACCGCCACCGGTCCCGGTAGCGGACACGGCGTTGAGCTTGCCGCTGCTGATGGTGGACTTCTCGGTGGTGGTGGCCGCCAGTGAGCGCAGGTAGTAGGTGGTTTTCAGCCCGTGCAACCAGGCCATGCGGTAGGTCACATCCAGCTTCTTGCCGGAGACGCCGGAGATGTAGAGGTTCAGGCTCTGGGCCTGATCCAGCCACTTCTGGCGACGGCTGGCCGCTTCCACGATCCAGCGCGGCTCCACTTCGAAGGCGGTGGCATACAGCGATTTCAGGTCCGGGGGAATGCGGTCGATGCTCTGGATCGAACCGTCGTAGTACTTGAGGTCGTTGACCATCACCGCGTCCCACAGGCCGCGCTTCTTGAGCTCATGCACCAGATACTTGTTCACCACGGTGAACTCGCCGGACAGGTTCGATTTCACGTACAGGTTCTGGTACGTGGGCTCGATGGACTGGCTCACCCCGGTGATGTTGGCGATGGTGGCTGTGGGTGCGATGGCCATGACGTTGGAGTTGCGCATGCCCTGGGATTGCACCTTGGTGCGCAGGGTGTCCCAGTCCAGGGTGCGCGAAGTGTCCATCATCAGGTACTGCTGGCCGCGGTTGCTGGCGAGCAGGGCGATGGAGTCGATGGGCAGGATCCCCTTGCTCCACAGCGAGCCCTGGAAGCTGGAGTAGGCGCCGCGCTCTACCGCCAGATCCGAGGAGGCGTCGATGGCGCAGAAGCTGATGGCCTCCATGGACCGATCGGCAAACTCGACGGCGGCTTCGGAACCGTAGGGGATGCCGAGCTGGTAGAGCGCATCCTGGAAGCCCATCAGGCCGAGGCCCACCGGGCGGTGGCGCAGGTTGGACTGGCGCGCGGTATCCACGGAGTAGTAGTTGATGTCCACCACGTTGTCGAGCATGCGCACGGCGGTGCGGATGGTGGCGCGCAGCTTGTCCGTGTCGAGCCTGGGGTTGCCGTTGGCGTCGGGCACGATGTGCTGGGCCAGGTTGACCGACCCCAGGTTGCACACGGCGATCTCGTCACCGGGCTTGGTGTTGAGGGTGATCTCGGTACACAGGTTGGAGGAGTGCACCACGCCGGCGTGCTGCTGCGGGCTGCGCAGGTTGCACGGATCCTTGAAGGTCATCCAGGGATGGCCGGTCTCGAACAGCATGCCGAGCATCTTGCGCCACAGGTCCTGGGCGCGGACGCGCTTGGACGGCTTGATCTGGCCCTTCTCGGCCAGCAGCTCGTATTCCACGTACTTGGCTTCGAAGGCGGCACCGTACAGGTCGTGCAGGTCGGGCACCGAGTTGGGCGAGAACAGGGTCCAGTGGCCGTCCTCGAACACGCGCTTCATGAACAGGTCGGGAATCCAGTTGGCGGTGTTCATGTCGTGGGTGCGGCGGCGGTCGTCACCGGTGTTCTTGCGCAGCTCGAGGAATTCCTCGATGTCCATGTGCCAGGTTTCCAGGTAGGCGCACACGGCGCCCTTGCGCTTGCCGCCCTGGTTGACGGCCACGGCCGTGTCGTTGACCACCTTGAGGAAGGGCACGACGCCCTGGCTCTTGCCATTGGTGCCCTTGATGTAGGAGCCCAGGCCGCGCACCGGAGTCCAGTCGTTGCCGAGACCGCCGGCAAACTTGGACAGCATGGCGTTGTCGTGGATGGCGCCGTAGATGCCGGACAGGTCGTCGGGCACGCTGGTGAGGTAGCAGCTGGACAGCTGCGGGCGCAGGGTGCCGGAGTTGAACAGGGTCGGCGTCGAGCTCATGTAGTCGAAGGACGACAGCAGCCGGTAGAACTCGATGGCGCGAGCGTTGCGGTCGTCCTCGTTGAGGGCCAGACCCATGGCGACGCGCATGAAGAAGGTCTGCGGCAGCTCGAAACGGACGTTGTTGCTGTGGATGAAGTAGCGGTCGTACAGGGTCTGCAGGCCCAGATAGCCGAACTGCAGGTCGCGGCTGGCGTCGAGTGCCTGGCCAAGGCGCTCCAGGTCGAAGTCCTGCAGGGCCGGATCGAGCAGCTCCAGCTCGACACCTTTTTTTACATAGGCGGCGAGCGTGGGGGTATAGAGGGTGTGCATCTCGGCGGAAGTGGCGGATTCGGCCACGCCCAGGAAGGAGAGCGCCTCGCTGCGCAGGCTGTCGAGCAGCAGGCGGGCGGTGGCGTAGGTGTAGTTGGGCTCCTTCTCCACCAGGGTGCGGGCGGTCATCACCAGCGAGGTGTTGACGTCTCTCAGGGACACGCCGTCATACAGGTTGCGCAGCGCCTCCTTGAGGATGGCGTCCACCTCGACCCCGGCCAGCCCTTCGCAGGCCTCGGTGACGATGGTGTGCAGGCGGGCCATGTCGAGGGAAGTGCGGCTGCCGTCGTCCAGGGTGACCTGGATGTTGGTGTCGGCATACTCGGCCGGCGGCTGCTGGTGGGCGGCGCGCTCGCGGGCGCGCTGCTCGCGGTAGAGTACGTAGTCGCGGGCGACCTTGTGCTCGCCGCTGCGCATCAGCGCCAGCTCGACCTGATCCTGAATGTCCTCGATATGAACGGTGCCACCGGAGGGCATGCGGCGCTTGAAGGTTTCTCCCACCTGCTCGGTCAGGTTGCGCACCATCTCGTGTATGCGCGCCGAGGCGGCGGCGGTGCTGCCTTCAACGGCAAGAAACGCCTTGGTGATGGCAACGCTGATCTTGCTGTCCTCGTAGGGCACGACGGTGCCGTTGCGCTTGATCACCCGCAGCTGCCCCGGTGCGGTGGCGGTCAGGCTGGAAGTGGCTCCGGTGGTGGCAGTGCCTGCGCCGGGGTTCTGGGCGGGCTGGGCGGTGGATGAGTCGGTGTGCATGGCGGTTCTCCGGGCGGTCCTCGCTGTTGTTGTTGCCTGGTCAGGCGCTGCCGGTCGGTGCGGTGGGTAGGGCGTGTTATTGTTGGACTCACCGCAGTGCAGCCGGGCAGGGTAGAAGCCAGGTACTCGATTCGGGTTTCAACCCCAATATATGGGTGTCCGGGGCTGATGGAGCACAAGATAGTGCGTATTTGGCCCCTTTGCAAGACGCTCAACCTGTGGATAACCTGTGACCTGTCTGTGTCCTGTTCAGGCCGGAATGGCTGCAGGCCTTGCGCCGCGTGACCGGGAGCGCTGGCGACCGCTGCCGGGCGTGAAAACAGTATTTTTTTATGAATGGCCGGGGGGTGATAGAGCGGCTCTTGGGGGTGTGCCCCGTGAGCTGTGGCGGGCGTGGGCGCGCTAGAGGCGGGCTGCCTTGACGCGGTGCAGCTCGGCCAGCAGGGTCGGCAGCCTCGGTTCGACCTCGGTGATCACCTCCGCCAGCCTGTCCGCGGGGACGGGGCGACTGAAGAGGAACCCCTGCGCCGTGTCGCAGCGGTGGGCGCACAGGAATTGCAGCTGCTCGCGAGTCTCGGCGCCTTCGGCCACTACCTTCAGGCCGAGGCGGTGGCCGATGCTGACGATGGCGGCGACGATCTCGCGGTCGTCCCCGTCGGTGTCGATGTCGCGCACGAAGCTGCGGTCGATCTTGACCGAATTCACCGGCAGCAGCTTGAGCATGCTCAGGGACGAGTAGCCGGTTCCGAAGTCGTCGATGGCAATCCGACTGCCCAGGCGACGAATCTTGTTGAGCACGATCAGCGACTCGTCGATCCGATCCATCAGGGTCGACTCGGTGACCTCGAAGGTGATCTGGTCGGCGTTGAGGGACAGGCCCGCCAGGGCGTCCTCGATGGTCTGCAGCAGGTTGCGGTGGTGGAGCTGCAGCGGCGACAGGTTGATGGCCAGCTGGATCGGCATGCCGTCGCGTGTCCGGTTCAGGGCGTCGATCTCGCGGCAGGCCTGGCGGATCACCCAGTTGCCAAGTGTAGTGATCAGGCCGCTTTCTTCCGCGACCGGGATGAACTCGTCGGGCGGGATTCGCCCCCGTTCCGGGTGCTCCCAGCGCAGCAGCGCCTCGACCCCCAGCACGCTGCCGGTGTTGAGACAGATCACCGGCTGATACTCCAGGTGAAACTGGTTGTGTCTGATGGCGTGCCTCAGCTCACCCTCGATCTGCAGGCGCTGCTGGGCGTGCTTCTGCAGGTCCGAGCTGAAGAACTGGTAGTTGTTGCGCCCGTCGGCCTTGGCCTTGTACATGGCCAGATCGGCGTTCTGCATCAGTTCGCTGGAGCTTTCACCGTCGTTGGGGAACAGGGTGATACCGATGCTGCCGGACGGGGTGATCTGCTGGTGGCTGAGGGTGACCGGGGTGCTCAGGGCGGCGAGCAGTTTCTCGGCCACGGCCAGCGCCTGGAATTCATTGGTGGTGTCCAGGCTCAATACGGTGAACTCGTCGCCGCCGAGTCGGGCCACGATGTCGGACTCGCGCAGGCAGGCGCGCAGGTTGTGGGCGATCTGCTTGAGCAGATTGTCGCCCTCGGCGTGGCCCAGGGTGTCGTTGATGTGCTTGAAGCCGTCGAGGTCGATGAACATCAGCGCAAAGCCGCGACCGCTGCGCTTGCCGCTCTGGGTGGCTTGCTCCAGTTGCTCCATGAACAACTTGCGATTGGCGAGATCGGTCAGCGGGTCGTAGTAGGCGAGATTTTCGAGCTGGGCGGTCTTGCGCTGCACCTCCAGGCGCAGGCGCTGGGGCACCAGCAGCAGCTGGAACAGCAGGTAGGAGCCGAGGCAGCTGGCGAGCAGGCCGATGGTCAGGGCCAGATAGCGGCCCGGCATGTGCCCCGGCGGCTTGAGAAAGCCGATATCGAGATACCAGATCTGTCCCGGCAGGGCGATGGCCCGTCGGGCTGTGGGCCCGGGAAGCTCGGCGTCGTCGCTGCCGGAGAACACCTCCCTTGCACCGCTGGGGGCGCGCCGCCACAACTGGTATTGGTACCCCTGCTGGGCCAGGTCAGTGACGTCGGTGTCGGCGAGGAAGTCCTCCATGGTGATCAGTGCCGAGGCGAACCCCCAGAAGTGAGCATCGTCGTCCTCCCCGAGAAACACCGGAAAGCGGCCGGACAGGCCGAGCCCACCCTGGACCAGTTGAAAGGGCCCCGCCATGACCAGCTCGCGGGTTTCCCGGGCGCGGATGGCGTCGTCGCGACTCGGATCATTGGCAATGATATCGAGGCCGAGGGCGTTGCGGTGGCGCTCGTCGAGGGGGTGGATCTGGGTGATGACGCCGCCGGGGGCCAGCTGCAGGTTGGTGATGCCGCCGAGATAGCGGATCAGGTTGTCGGCGAAGGTGGGAAAGTCGGCCAGCTCGCCGTTCTCGTAGCGTACCTGCTGGCCGAGGATGTAGGCCGACACCAGCGAGTTGTTGAGGCGGCGTTCCAGCACCGTGGCCTGGCTGGTGGCCACGGTGGTGAGCAGCAGTTCCTGCTCCATGCGCCAGTGGTTTTCCGACCGAATCACCAGGATGCCGGTGGTCACCATCAGCAGCAGAAAGACCAGTAGGGCGATGAAACGGAGGTGCCACGTCGAGTGTTCCCTGGACTGCGGGTCGGGCTCCCGGGCGGGTGACGATTCAGCAGTCCTTACTGCGGCCATGGCACTGGGCTCCCGATACCGGTTATGACCCCATCATAGCGCGCTGTGGCCCAGCAAGAAAAGCATCAGGGCCTTTTGGGCATGGAGCCGGTTTTCGGCCTCGTCCCAAACCACCGACCAGCGGGAATCGAGCAGGGTGTCGCTGATTTCCATGCCGCGATAGGCGGGCAGGCAGTGCATGAACAGGGCATCGTCGGCGGCCTGTGCCATCAGGGCTTCATCCACCTGAAAGCCTGCGAACGCCTCCAGCCGTGCCTGCTTCTCCTCTTCCTGGCCCATCGAAGCCCAGGTGTCGGTGACCACCAGCTGGGCGCCCGCGACGGCATCTTCCGGGGCTCGATGCAGGAACACGCGGTCGGCGTGCTGCTTCAGCAGGTTCGCATCGGGTTCGAAACCGGCCGGGCAGGCGGCATGAAGCTCGAAGCCGAACTGGGCGGCGGCATTGATGTAGGAGTTGCACATGTTGTTGCCATCGCCGACCCAGGCCACCCGGGCGCCACGGATGTCGCCGCGGTGCTCCACGTAGGTCTGGATGTCCGCCAGCAGTTGGCAGGGATGAAAATCGTCGGTGAGCGCGTTGATGACCGGGACCGAGGAATACCGGGCGAAGGTTTCGATCTTGGCGTGTTCGAACGTGCGCACCATGATGATGTCCACCATGGACGAGATGACCCGGGCGCTGTCCTCCACCGGCTCACCGCGACCCAGCTGGGTGTCGTTCGGGGACAGGAAGATGGCGTGGCCTCCGAGCTGGGCCATGCCCGCCTCGAAGGATACTCGGGTGCGGGTCGAGGATTTCTCGAAGATCATGCCCAGCACCTTACCGCTCAGCGGTTGCCCGGCCGTGTCGGCACGATGCCGATTTTTGAGCTCGATGGCGTTCCGAATCACGGTTTGCAGCTCTGCGGGCTGCAGATCCTTGAGCGTCAGGAAGTGCCTCAGGGTCATGGATGCCTCCCGGCATGTGGTTCCGGCCCCGCCGCTGGAGGTGTGGTGTGGTGACGGGGAACAAACAAAAAGAGCAGCCACGGCTGCCCTCACGAATGGCCGATCATATCGGCATTGTCGGTCGCGCGCAATTACGGCCGGGCCGGCCTCCTGAAACACAAAACCCGGCACGGGGCCGGGCTTTGCGTTTCAGAATGGAGTATCAGCTCATCTTGGACTGGTGGTAGTTTTCCAGACCCAGCTTGTCGATCAGGCCGAGCTGGGTTTCGAGCCAGTCCACGTGCTCTTCCTCGGATTCGAGGATTTCCTCGAGCAGCTCGCGGCTGCCGTAGTCGCGCACGGATTCGCAGTACTGGATGCCGTCACGGAGGTCTGGGATGGCTTTCATCTCCAGCTTGAGGTCGCACTCGAGGATCTCGCGGGTGTTTTCGCCGATCAGCAGCTTGCCCAGGTCCTGCAGGTTGGGCAGGCCCTCGAGAAACAGGATGCGCTGCACCAGCTTGTCGGCGTGCTTCATCTCGTCGATGGACTCGTGGTACTCGTGCTCGGCGAGCTCCTCCAGTCCCCAGTCCTTGAAAATGCGGGAATGAAGAAAGTACTGGTTGATGGCGATCAGCTCGTTGCCGAGCACCTTGTTGAGATGTTCAATGACCTTGGGGTCGCCCTTCATGACAGGCCTCTTTACTGCGGGAATGGAAGTGCACTTGGATAACAAGTGTTGAAGGGCGGCCGCGCAAAGTCAAGGTCGGGCGGCCCGAAGCGGACAGGGCGTGGCGGTCAGCCCGCGGCAAAGAACAGCGCGGCGTCGGCGGTGGCTTCCAGTGGTTCCTCGAAGACGCTGCGGGCCAGCTCCTCGCAGCAGCCGCACTGGGTGGAGACGGCGAGCTGTTGCTGCAGTTGATCAAAGCAGCCGACGCCGCTGGCGCGGGCCTCACGGATCTGGCCGTCGGTCACTTTCTTGCAAAGACACACATACATGGCAACACCTGCGAGCATCCGGTTGGTGGCCTGTCCGGAGCTGCTGGCTCCGACAGGCGATGGGGCAACCCATGGATCTCAAGATGTCATAAATGATAATTGTTGTCAAATAGGTTTGATTGTTGTTCAGTTGATCCTGATCAATTTCCGATCACCCCCGCGCCTCGGCCGGATGTTGCCCGTAGGCAGTGCTATCAGGCCAGGTCGCGGATCAGTGGGGCCAGTATCTCGACAATGCGGTCGGCCTGCTCATCGGTGAGGATGAGGGGGGGCAGCAGGCGGACGACCCGCTCGGCGGTGGCGTTGATGATCAACCCCTGTTCGAGTGCCTGCGGAACCAGTGGCGCCGAGGGGACGGTCAGTTCGATCCCGATCATCAGGCCCCGCCCGCGAATCTCCTTCACGTGGGCGCAGCCCTCGAGGGCGCTGGCCAGGCCGGTGCGGATGCGCTCGCCCAGCTCGGTGGCGCGGGCCATGAACCGGCCTTCCACCAGCGTGTTGACCGTCGCCAGTCCGGCGGCACAGGCGAGGGGGTTGCCGCCGAAGGTGGAACCGTGATTGCCGGGCTTCATCACGCCCGAGGCCGCACCCCTGGCCAGGCAGGCGCCGATGGGCACGCCGTTACCCAGGCCCTTGGCGATGGTGACCACGTCGGGCAGAACCTCGTGCTGCTGGTAGTGAAAGAAGGTGCCGGTACGGCCGGCCCCGGTCTGCACCTCGTCGAGCATCATCAGCCAGCCCTGGCGGTCGCACAGGGCGCGCACCTGCCGCAGGTAATCCTCGGCCGGTACGCGCACACCGCCTTCCCCCTGTATGGGCTCCACCAGCACCGCCACCACCGAGCTGTTGTTGGCGGCGATGTTCTCGAGCGCCTCGACATTGTCGAAGGGGGCGCGCACGAAACCGCGCAGCAAGGGCTCGAAGCCGGCCTGGACCTTGCGGTTGCCGGTGGCGGTGAGGGTCGCCATGGTGCGCCCGTGAAAGGACTGCTCCATCACGATGATGGTCGGCAGCTCGACACCCTTGTTGTGGCCGTACAGGCGCGCGAGCTTGATGGCGGCCTCGTTGGCCTCGGCCCCGGAGTTGCAGAAGAACACCTGCTCCATGGCGGCGAGCTCGCACAGACGGTCGGCCAGCTGCTCCTGGGCGGGGATGTTGTAGAGGTTGGAACAATGCACCAGCGTATTGGCTTGCTCGGTCAGGGCGCGACTGATGGCCGGGTGGCTGTGGCCGAGGCCGCAGACGGCAATGCCGGACAGGGCATCGAGGTAGCGCTTGCCCTCGCTGTCCCAGAGCCAGGGGCCCTCACCGCGGGTGAGGGTGAGTGCGCGTTCGCCGTAGGTATTCATCAGATGCTTGCTGGTCATGGTTCTGTCAGGTTGGTATTGAAAAATGGGGTGAAGGCCCCAAGAAAGAAAAAAGGGCAGCTGTTGCCACCCGTTGCCGCGATACTAGCGTCAATGGCCGGCGGTTGGCAATTGCCGAGGGATCGCCGGAATCAGCGGTGCCGGCATGCGGTGGTGTAAGGGAGGCGGCGCATGCAGTAGAATGTCGTCCCTGCCAATTCTCACCTGCCATGAGGCTTAGCACTATGGATATCATGGATACCATCCGTGAACAGATCGAAAACAACCCCATCATCCTGTACATGAAGGGGTCGCCCAACCAGCCCCAGTGCGGGTTCTCCGCGCGTACCGTCCAGGCTGTCATGTCCTGTGGCCAGCGCTTTGCGTACGTGGATGTACTGAGCAATCCCGATATTCGCGCCAGCCTGCCCCAGTACGGCAACTGGCCCACCTTCCCGCAGCTCTGGGTCAACGGTGAATTGATCGGTGGCTGCGATATCGTCATGGAGATGAGTGAAAGCGGCGAGCTGCAGACGCTGATTCGCGAAGCGGCCGAGGCGGCCGAGGGTCAGGGCCAGTGAGGCGGCTATTGCTGCTATAGGTTTTTACAATCGGGCCGTTGTTTTTGATTGTGTATAATGGCTCAAAAGGTCGGCCGGACGCTCTGGCGCACCGGTCGACGCTTCAAAGGCTCGACAGGATTCATCCGCAGTACCTCAACCATCATTGACCAAGGAGTAGTTAGCATGGGTGTATTAGTAGGCAAACCCGCCCCCGATTTCACTGCTGGCGCGGTAACCGGCAAGGGCGAGATCATCGACGGATTCAACTTCGCCAAGGAAACCAAGGGCAAGAAAGTCGTGGTGTTCTTCTACCCGCTCGACTTCACCTTCGTTTGCCCGTCAGAGCTGATTGCCTTTGACAACCGTTATGAAGAGTTCCAGAAGCGTGGCGTCGAGGTGATCGGTGTGTCCATCGACTCCGTTCACTCCCACTACGCCTGGCGCAACACCCCGGTCAACGAAGGCGGCATTGGCCCGGTCAAGTACACCCTGATCGGCGACGTCAAGCACGAGATCTGCAAGGCCTATGACGTCGAGTCCGAAGGCGGCGTGGCTTTCCGCGGTTCCTTCCTGATCGACGAGGAAGGTGTGGTGCGTCACCAGGTGGTCAACGACCTGCCCCTCGGCCGCAACGTGGACGAGATGCTGCGCATGGTTGACGCGCTGTCGTTCCACCAGGAGCACGGCGAAGTCTGCCCGGCGGGCTGGACCGAAGGTCAGCAGGGCATGAAGGCCGACAAGGAAGGTGTTGCTGCCTACCTGGCCAACAACGCCCAGCATCTCTGATCAG
>JBJHAZ010000026.1:0-14262 GCA_050485225.1 Gammaproteobacteria bacterium | reverse complement strand
CCGAGCGCCCCGGTGCACTGGCCAACTTCCTCGGCCGGCTCGGCGGTCGCTGGAACATCTCCATGTTCCACTACCGCAACCACGGCGCGGCCTACGGCCGCGTGCTGGTGGGCATGCAGGTGCCGCAGGGCGAGCGCAAGCACGTCAGTGCGTTTCTCGACGAGCTCAACTACGACTGGCGCGAGGAAACCGGCAACCCGGCTTATGCGCTGTTCCTGGGCGCCAACGGCCACCCGTGATGGCCTGACTGGCCGGCCCGGTGCCGGCCGGCTTTGAAAACCCTCCGGTCGCCAACTACGCTGACAGTACGGCATAGCCACTGACGGCAGGAGGTTCTCCCATGGCAGAACTCGATCGCTCGCGGGTCATCGACCTGCTCAATCGCATTCTCGAAGCCGAACTGGCCGGTGTGGTGCGCTACACCCACTATTCATTGCTGGTGTTCGGCTTCGGTCGCATCCCCATCGTTTCGTGGCTGCGGGCGCAGGCCGATGAATCGCTGCTCCACGCCCACACGGCCGGCGAATGGGTGACCTCGCTGGGCGGCCATCCTTCGCTGGCCATCGGCCCGCTGCTGGACACCCACCGCTACGACACCGGCGACATCCTGCGCGAATCCCTCGAGGCCGAACGGCAGTCACTGACGCTCTATCGCGAGTTGCTGGAGGCCGTTGAAGGACTGTCGGTATCGCTGGAGGAGTACGCCCGTCAGATGATCGCCGCCGAAGAACAGCACGCGGCCGAAGTCATCAAGATGCTGCGCAAGCCCGGTGAGATGACGGGGCCGGAACTCGATCCGGCCGACCCGTGACGGGCCGCTGCTCAGCGGCTGAAACGGCAAGCAACAGGAGGTTTCCATGAGTCACGAACACGTCTACAAGCAGGTTGAGGTCACCGGCAGCTCCGAGGAAAGCAGCGACGACGCGATCCGGCGAGCCATCGCCCGTGCCTGCAAGACCCTCGATCACGTGCACTGGTTCGAGGTGCTGGAAACCCGGGGGCTGATCGAAAACGGTGATGTGCGCTACTGGCAGGTGACCATCAAGATCGGTTTCCGCATGGAGGATTGACGCGCCTCGCGCCGTTACCCGCCCGGCTTCTTGCGAGCCAGCAGTTCGCCGAGGCTGCGGACAAGAATGGCCTCGGCCCCGCTGCGCGACAGTGTGTCGGAGATTACCACCAGCCGGTCCTCGTGCTCGAAATGACCCGAGGCATTCATCAGCTCGGCGGCCCGGCGCAGGGTTTCGTCGGGGTCGTCGGCAAAATCGATGTGAAACGGCATGACGTTGCGGTTGAGCACCAGATGGCGCAGCGTGTGCGGGCTGTTGGTGAAGGCGCAGATCACCGGTCGTTGCGGGTGGCAGTTGGTGACAAAGCCGGCCATGCGGCCGCGACGGGTAGGCACCAGGATGGCCTTGGCCGAGATGGACTCGGCGAGCTTGACCGCCGCAAAGGCGATCTGCTGTTTCTCCTCGTGGCGCATCAGGTTGTCGGTAAAGCGCAGGCCCCGGCTGCTCTCGATGGAGCGCGCGATGCGGTCGAGCATCTCCACGCACTTGACGGGGTACTTGCCCACCGAAGTTTCGCCGGACAGCATGATGGCGTCGGCTTCCTCGTAGACCGCGTTGGCCACATCGGTCACTTCCGCCCGGGTCGGCATGGGGTTCTCGATCATGGATTCGAGCATGTGAGTCGCCACGATCACCCGCTTGCCGTGGATGGCGCACCAGCGCACGATGCGGCGCTGGATGCGTGGCAGCATCTCGATGGGTACTTCCACGCCGAGGTCACCCCGGGCCACCATGACGCCGTCCGCCTCGCGGATGATTTCCTCGGCGTTTTCCACCCCCGAGTGATCCTCGATCTTGGCGATGATCTTCACCTGCTTGCCGCGCTCGCCCAGCAGTGCGCGCAATTGCCGCACGTCTTCGGCCTCGCGCACGAAGGACAGGGCGATGAAGTCGATGCCCTGGTCCAGCCCGAACAGGATGTCCTCGCGGTCCTTGTCGGTGATCGCCGGCAGGTTGACGCGAATGCCCGGCAGGTTCACGTGGCGCCGGCTGGTGAGCACGCCGCCGTCGATCACTCGGCATTCCATCTGGCGTTCGCCCTTCTGCAGCACCTCGAAATTGATCAGGCCGTTGTCCACGGTGATGCGGTCGCCCACCTGCACGTCCTTGAGCAGATCCGCGTAGTGAATCTGGATGGAGCTGGATTCCACGTCGTCGTTACCGCGCACCGAAATGGTGACCACTTCACCCTCTTTCAGATCGACGGCGCCCGACAGCTTGCCGGTGCGTATCTCCGGTCCCTGGGTGTCGAGCAGGATGCCGACCGGCTGGGGCAGCGTCCGGTTCAGTTCGTGGATGGCTCGGATGGTGGCGCCGGTGGCGTCGTGGTCGCCGTGGGACATGTTGAAGCGGGCGATGTTCATGCCGGCCCGGGCGAGCTGTTCGAGCACCTCGGGCTTGTGGGTGGCCGGTCCGATGGTGGCGATGATGCGGGTCTTGCGCACGAAAACTCCTTCAGGTTTCAGTCGGCGTGTCGTTGCAGTATATGACTTCCCGGTCGGTGGCGATGGCGTGCAGGGGAATGTCCCAGGGCTGCAACGGCAGCCTGTCCGCCTCCACCTCTTGCAAGTGGTGCGCCAGTCCGACGAGTCGTGGGACGGCACGGGGCCAGTGACGGGTAAAGGCCAGGGTGCGGTCGTAGAAGCCGCCGCCCATGCCCAGCCGGTGTCCGGCGCGGTCGAACCCCACCAGCGGCATGAAGATGACGTCCAGCGTCCAGGGTGCGGCCGTGCTCGCGCGCCTGAGCGAGGGCTCGGGAATGCCGAAGCGGTTGGGGGTCAGGCGGCTGTCGGGTCGCACGCGGGCGAAGTAGAGGCGATTGAACTTCAGGGGGTGCAGCACGGGCAGGAAGCACTGCTTGCCGGCGGCCTGGGCGAGTGCCATCAGCGGTGCGGGGTCGATTTCGCCGTCGTTGGCGAGAAAGAAGGCGAGCCGTCGGCCGTTCATGAACCAGGGTTCACGGCTGAGGTGGTCGAGCAGGGATTGCGAGGCCTGGTGCTGCTGCGCTGCGGTCAGGTCGCGCCGTTGGCGACGCAGGGACTGGCGCAGTTCGCGGAGGTTCATCGATAAAAGATCCCCAAGATGCCGCTGTCAGTTTGGCCTTGAACCCAGAGGCTCAAGGTGGAGGCCGCCGCCGCGCATCAGGCTTCCCGTCCTGCGGGTATGCACAACAGCACTGACTGGCGGGCTCCTTTGCTGTGAATATCGGCTCAAGGACTATGTGACTGGCCAACACCCCAGGGTCTTGGCACCCAGTATAGCGAATCGGGCCGGTCATGACAGCCGGTGCGGTTGATCCCGATCAGGACGGTTGCGAGCCGGCCTGTTGCTCGAGTGCGTCCAGGGCGTCGTCCAGGCGCTGGTTGACCTGCTGCAGGGCGTGATTGGTCGCTTCGGAATTGCTGAGGTCGCGGCGGCTTTGCTGCAGCTCGTAGGTCAGATTGAGAGCGGCCATGATGGCGATGCGCTCCAGCCCGATCACACCGCCACTGGCGCGGATGCGTCGCATCCGCTGGTCGAGTTCGTCGGCGGACCGCAGCAGAGCCTCGCGCTCGTCCGGGGGGCAGCTGACCTGGTAATCCTTGTCGAGAATGGTGACTTGCAGGGTTTGCGGGATACTCAAGGCTCAGCCCTCCGGGTTGCCGAGACCGCGCAGGCGCGAGATCATGGCCTCCACCTTGACGCGCGCCTGTTCGTTTTTCTCCAGAAGCCGGCCACGCTCGCGCAGCAGCCCGGCTTCCCGTTCGCGCAGTGCGGAGTTTTCCGCGGCGAGGCGAGTGCAATGGGCAACCAGCCGCTCGACCTTGTCTTCAAGTGACTTGAAGGATTGCTCGCTCATGTTCGCCCGACTCCCGGCCAACGGTTTCCCTGGATCAAGTCGCCCACTATATAAGGGTGCCTGCGAGATGGTCAACAATCTTGTATGGGTGTCGAGCTGCACGCTGTAAACGGCGGAAATCCCGGGAAAATTACGCGTCCTCGGGCGGCGGGGTGAAGTGCGTTCGCAAGGGTGATAGCATGATTGGCTGTTTCCTTTCCTGACGGGCTTTCTGATGGATTTTTACGAAGTCGGTGATCAGCTCGCCGCGGCCGGCGCGCTGGGCAGTCCGGCGGAATTTCAAGGCATGCTGTGCGGTCGCCTGTGCGGCGGCGCGGGCCTTTCCGATCCGGATCTGATGTCCGTCACCGCCGAGTTTCTCGGCCTCGAGGACGACGGCCTGCAGCAGCTGGCCGAACTGGTGCGCTCGATCCACGATGGTCTGCGCGTGCAGCTGTCGGACGGTCAGCTGGGGCTACGCCTGCTGCTGCCCGAGGACGACGAGGACATGGCGCGCCGGCTCGGTGCACTCGGTGACTGGTGCCAGGGCTTTCTGGTGGGGCTGGGCCAGGGCGGCCTGACCGACCCGGCCCGGCTGACGGCGGAAGTCAACGAGGCGCTCCAGGATTTGGCCGCGATCGCCCGGGTGGATGACGAGGCCGAGATGGCGGTGGAGGACGAGGACGACGAAGCCGACTACACCCAGCTGGTGGAATACGTGCGCATGGTGGCCATGAGCCTGTACGAGGAGCTGTCCGACCCGGACGCGGCCCAGCCCAGGGCGCCGACACTGCATTGACAACCCCGCAGCTTCGCCGGGCTGCGCTGTTCCGTTCACGGAGTGACCCTTGATTCCCCAGAAAGAGTTTGCTCGCCGTCGCCAGCGTTTGATGGAGCTGATGGTGCCCAACAGCATCGCCATTGTGGCGACCGGCACCGAGGTGACCCGCAGCCGCGATACCCAGTATCCGTTTCGTCCCGACAGCGACTTTTTCTACCTGAGCGGCTTCGCCGAGCCGGAGGCGGTGCTGGCGCTGATGCCCGGGCGGGAGCAGGGCGAGTACGTGCTGTTCGTGCGCGATCGCGACCGGTCGCGGGAAATCTGGGATGGCTTGCGCGCCGGGCCCGAGGGCGCCTGTCGTGACTACGGCGCCGATGATGCTTTCCCGGTCGGTGACATCGACGACATTCTCCCCGGCCTGCTCGAGGGCCGTGAGCGGGTGTACTACGCCATGGGCATCAACGCCGATTTCGACCGCCGGCTGATGGGCTGGGTCAACAGCATCCGCGCCCGCGCCCGCAGCGGTGCTGTGCCCCCCGGTGAGTTTGTCGACCTCGACCACATGCTGCACGACCTGCGCCTGATCAAGACCAGTGCCGAGCTCAAGGTGATGCGTCGCGCCGGCGAAATCAGCGCCCGCGCCCACTGCCGCGCCATGGAGCTCTGCAAGCCGGGCCTGTTCGAATACCAGCTGCAGGCCGAGATCGAGTACGAGTTTGCCCGCGCCGGCGCCCATTGGCCGGCGTACAGCTCCATCGTGGGCAGTGGCGCCAACGGCTGCATCCTCCACTACATCGAGAACAGCGCCAAAATGCGCAGCGGCGATCTGGTGCTGATCGACGCCGGTTGCGAGCTCGACTATTACGCGGCGGACATTACCCGCACCTTCCCCGTCAATGGTCGCTTCAGCGGCGAGCAGCGGGCGCTCTACGAGGTGGTGCTGGCGGCGCAGCACGCCGCCATCGACGCCACCCGCGCCGGGCGGCACTGGAACGAGCCCCACGAAGCCGCCGTACGGGTGCTCACCGAGGGGCTGGTCGACCTCGGGCTGCTGAAAGGTGAGCTGAACGAACTGATTGAAAGCGGCGCCTACAGCGAGTTCTACATGCACCGTACCGGTCACTGGCTCGGCATGGATGTGCACGATGTGGGCGACTACAAGATCGACAACGCATGGCGCCTGCTCGAGCCCGGCATGGTGATGACCGTGGAGCCGGGCCTGTACGTGGCGCCGGACAACACCGGTGTCGATGAGCGTTGGCGCGGCATCGGTATCCGCATCGAGGACGACGTCGTCGTGACCGCCGATGGTATCGAGATACTGACCGAGGGCGTCCCCAAGGCGGTGGATGATATCGAACGCCTGATGGCCGGCTGAGCACCCCGTCGTGATCCGGCACAACGCGGGGTGTGGCCGATACCACTACAACGAGTATCTGAAGTGAGCAGTGCGCAACCCCACATAGTCATCGTCGGTGGCGGTATGGTTGGCCTCAGCCTGGCGCTGCTGTTGGCTGCCGGGCGCCGTACCTGGCGCATCACGGTTCTGGAAGCCTATGCCCCGCCCACCGATGGACAGGGAGCCGGGTATCGGCCCAGTTTTGACGCTCGCTCCAGCGCCCTCTCTCACCACAGCCGCCTGATTTTCGAGCGGCTTGGCCTGTGGCCCGCGCTGTCGGCCCATGTGGCGGGCATCGAGACCATCGATGTGTCCGATCGCGGCCACGTGGGTGGCACCCATATGACCGCGGCGGAGCAAGGCTTGCCGGCGCTGGGCTATGTGGTGGAAAACGCCTGGCTGGGGACCGTGCTGGGCGACGCCGTTGCCGCCGAGGCGAGTATCGAGCTGCTGGCGCCGGCCGTGCCGGCGGCGGTGCGGCCCGGCCGCGACGGTGTCACCGTCACCCTCGAGAGCGGCGGCCCGGTGCTGCACGCCGACCTGCTGGTCATCGCCGACGGTGCCCAGTCGCGCACCCGCGCCATGCTGGGGATCGAGGCCGTTACTCGCGACTACGGCCAGCGGGCGCTGATCGCCAATGTGGCACTGGATCGACCCCATGGCGGCGTGGCCTGGGAGCGCTTTGCGGATGCCGGCCCGTTGGCGCTGTTGCCGCTGCCGGACCTCGGGCGCACCCACCGGGCTGCACTGGTATGGACCCTGCCCCCCGAGCGTGGCACGGCACTGGTCGCGGCGCCCGAGTCCGAGTTCCTGCGCGCCCTGCATGACCAGTTCGGCTATCGCGCCGGCTGTATCGAGCAGGTGGGCGAGCGCATCGTCTATCCGTTGCAGCTGATCACCGCCCGCGAGCAATGCCGCCGTCATGTGGCCGTGGTGGGCAATGCGGCCCACAGCCTGCACCCCGTCGCCGGGCAGGGCTTCAACCTGTCGTTGCGCGACGTGGACCGGCTCGCCCGGGTGCTCGACAGCGAGGCGGCCGCGCCCGGTGACCTGGCGCTGTTGCAGCAGTATCAGGCCCGCTCCCACCGTGACCAGGAGCAGACCATCGCGCTCAGTGATGGACTGCCGCGACTGTTTGGTGGCTCCGCCGCACCGCTGGCGCTGGGGCGTACCCTGGGCCTGCTGGGTCTGGACGCCGCGCCGCCGCTGCGACGTGCCTTCGCCCGCCGAGGCATGGGCTTCAATCCCTGAGGTGCCGAAATGAGTGCAGATGCCATGAGTGATCACACGCTCGATGCCGACGAGCACTGCGATGTGCTGGTGGTCGGCGCCGGGCTGGTCGGTGCGGCCTTTGCGGCCTGGCTGGGGCAGGCCGATCCTGATCTGAGGGTCGTGGTGCTGGAAGCCCGCCCCTTCGATGAGCACTTTGACGGTGATCGTTTCGATCCCCGGGTGGTGGCGCTCAACGAGGCCTCCCGGCGCATGCTGGAGCAGGCGGGGGCCTGGAGCGGCATCGCTGGCCGACGCATCAGCCCCTATCGGGGCATGGCCGTCTGGGAGGCCGACGGCACCGGCCGGGTGACCTTCGATGCCGAGGAACTGGGGCGCGAGGACATCGGTCACATCGTCGAAAACTCGGTGATCGTGGCTGAGCTGCTGGCCCTGATCGACGCCCTGACCAACGTCCGCCTCCACTGCCCGGCCCGGGTGGCCGACCTGCAGGCCGGACCGGACGGTGCGCGGGTCACCCTGGAGGATGGCAGGACCCTCGCCGCACCCCTGCTGGTGGCGGCGGACGGTGCCCGCTCCCGCACCCGCGAGCTGGCCGGCTTTGTCACGCGGGAATGGGATTACGGTCAGCACGCCATCATCACCACCATCCGCACCGCCGAATCCCACGGCGGTATCGCCCGCCAGCGCTTCAGTGAGCGGGGGCCGCTGGCGCTGCTGCCACTGCGCGGCGACGACGGCGACAGTCACTGGATCTCCATCGTCTGGTCCCAGGAGCAGGCGTGCGCCGAGGCCCTGATGGCACTGGATGACAACGCCTTTGCGAGCGCTCTGTCCCGTGAGAGCGAGTACTGCCTGGGCGAGGTGCTGCAGGTGGATCGGCGTTACTGCGTACCCCTGCGCCAGCGGCATGCCGTCGACTACGCCCGGCCGGGCGTGGTGCTGATTGGCGATGCCGCGCACACCATTCATCCGCTGGCCGGTCAGGGCGTCAACCTTGGTTTTCAGGACGCCGAGGTGCTCGGCGAGGAAATCCTGCGGGCGCGCCGCCGCGGGGTGCCTGCGGGGCACACCGCTGTGCTCAACCGTTATCAGCGACGCCGCAAGGCCGACAATCTGGCGATGATGGCGGCCATGGAGGGCTTCAAGCGACTGTTTGCCGCGGATCAGCCCGCCGTCCGCCTGGTGCGCAACCGGGGCCTGTCGCTGTTCGACAGCCTGCCCGCTGTCAAGCGGGCGGTGATGCGCCGCGCCATGGGTTTGTAAGCCCCGCGGCTGCGCATCGGCGCATGGGGTTGCGCGGGCGAACCTGTTAGAATGCGCGCCGAACCCGGAGGCCTCTGATCGTGTCCAGCAACCAGCGCACAGCCCTTTATGCCAGCCATCTTGAAGCCGGCGCCAAGATCGTCGATTTCGGCGGCTGGGACATGCCGCTGCACTACGGCTCGCAGGTGGAGGAGCATCTTTCCGTGCGGCGCGACTGCGGTGTGTTCGATGTCAGCCACATGACCGTGGTGGACATCGGCGGCCCCGGGGCGACCGATTACCTGCGCCGCCTGCTGGCCAATGATGTGGCCCGCCTGACCGAGCCCGGCAAGGCGCTCTACAGCGCCATGCTCGATGAGCACGGCGGCGTCATCGACGATCTGATTGTCTATGCCATGCACGATGACGGCTACCGCCTCGTGGTGAACTGCGGCACCCGGCAGAAGGATCTGGCGTGGATGAATCGCCAGGCGGAGGGCTTCGACGTGCGTATCGAAGAGCGCCCCGAGCTGGCCATTCTGGCGGTACAGGGGCCCCGTGCGCTGGCCGTGGTCACGGGCCTGTGTGACGCCGATACGGCCGCCGCCATCGTCGACCTCAAGCCGTTCCACGCCCTGCAGGCGGGCGACTGGTTCGTGGCCCGCACCGGCTATACCGGTGAGGATGGCGTCGAGATCCTGGTGTCCGCCGATGCGGCGCCCGCCCTGTGGCAACGGCTGTTGGCGGCGGGTGCTGCCCCGGCCGGTCTCGGCGCGCGCGATACCCTGCGGTTGGAGGCGGGCATGAATCTTTACGGCAGCGATATGGATGAAACCGTATCGCCGCTGGAGTCGAACATGGGCTGGACCGTGGCCTGGGAGCCTGCTGACCGGGCATTCATCGGGCGCCCTGCGCTCGAGGCCCAGCGCGCCGAGGGCGTCCGGCGGCAGCTGGTCGGCCTGGTGCTGACCGAGCGCGGTGTGCTGCGCGGCCATATGCCGGTGCATGTGAGCTGGAGCAGCGAGCCCGGCGAAATCACCAGCGGCACCTTCTCGCCGACGCTGGGGCACTCCATCGCACTGGCGCGGATTCCCGCTGGCGACGGTGATACCGCCGAGGTGGAGATGCGCGGCAAGCGCATGGCGGTGCGCATCGTCAGGCCGGGCTTTGTGCGCCGCGGTGAAAAGGTTTTTGTATAAACTCTCCGGTGTCCCTTTTGCGCACCGGACCTTCCTGTCGGGGAACAAGCCATGAGCGATTTGCCAACTGAACTCAAATACACCGTCACTCACGAGTGGGTTCGCCAGGAGGGCGACGGTATCGTCTCGGTCGGCATCACCGATCACGCCCAGGATGCCTTGGGGGATGTGGTGTTTGTCGAGCTGCCGGAAGTGGGCCGCTCCTTCAGTGCCGGCGAGGAGGCGGGTGTGGTGGAGTCGGTCAAGGCCGCGTCCGATGTCTATGCCCCGCTGTCCGGTGAAGTGGTCGAGGTCAACAGCAGCCTCGAGGACGAACCGGAGTCGGTGAACAACTCGCCCTACGGCGACGGCTGGTTCTACAAACTGCGTATCACCGACCCTGCGGAACTGGAAGACCTGCTCGACGCCAGCGGCTATCAGGCCGCGGTGGACAGCGAATAGCGCGACCCGGGCGCACGCCGCGCCCGATCTCGCGATTCCGTTTCCGTCCCACTTCCGCGACCGGGTTTTCCCCATGACCGACACCCTGCCCGACGGCGACCTGCTGCGCCACGGAGATGTGCTGCGCCTGAGAAAAGGCGCCGACCGCCGGCTGCGCGGCGGCCACCTCTGGATCTACAGCAACGAGGTGGATGTGGCGGCGACGCCTCTGAAGACCTTCGAGCCGGGGAGCTGTGTCACCGTGCAGTCCGCGGCCGGGGAAACCCTCGGCAGTGCAACCGTAAGCCCCAACAGCCTGATCTGTGCTCGCTTGCACAGCCGGCACGCCGGTGTGGCGCTCGACCCGCCACTGATCGCCGCCCGTCTCCGCCAGGCGCTGCAGTTGCGCGAGGCCCTGTTCCCCCACGGCTGCTACCGCCTGTGCTTCGGCGATGCCGATGGGCTGCCCGGGCTGGTGGTGGACCGCTTCGGCGATTACTGCTCGGTGCAGCTGGCCACCGAGGCCATGGATCGGCGTCGCGATGGGGTGCTGGCGGCCCTCGATGAGGTGCTGGCGCCTGTGGGCGTCGTCTGGCGCAACCAGGGCGTCTTCCGCCAGCAGGAAGGTCTCGACGAGGAGGTGGCCGTGGCCAGCGGCGAGGTGCCGGAGCGGGTGGTGCTCACCGAAAACGACACCCGCTTCGAGGTGCCGCTGCTCGACGGCCAGAAAACCGGCTGGTTCTACGATCACCGTGTCAGCCGAGCCTTCCTTCAGCAACTGGCGCCCGGCAAGCGGGTGCTCGATGTGTTCAGCTACATCGGTGGCTGGGGTATTCAGGCGGCCGTGGCCGGGGCCTGCAGTGTCACCTGCGTCGACTCGTCGGCCGGGGCGCTGGAGCAGGTGGCTGTCAACGCGGCGCTCAACGGCGTCGCCGATCGGGTGGACACCGAGCAGGGCCGCGCGGCAGAGGTGCTCAAGTCCTTGGCCGAACAGGGACGTCAGTTCGATGTGGTGGTCCTCGACCCGCCGGCCTTCATCAAGCGACGCAAGGACCAGCGCGAAGGCGAGAAGGCCTATCACCAGATCAACCGCCTCGGGTTGCGTCTGCTGGCGCCGGGTGGGGTGCTGGTGTCCGCATCCTGCTCCATGCATCTGCCCCGCGAGCGGCTGCTCGATATTGTCCGTCTGGCGGGGGTGCAGCAGCAGCGCACGCTGCAGCTGATCCACGACGGTGCCCAGGGGGCGGATCACCCCGTCCATCCGGCGATGCCGGAAACCGCCTATCTCAAGGCGCTGTTTTTCCAGGATCTGCCCGCCTGATGACTCGCCCGTGCCGGGCGATGATCAGCGCAGCGAGATGACCTCCCAGGCGCGCTTCAGGGCGATGGCGCGCAAGGCTTCGTCGGGGTCCACCGCCACGGGCCGACCCACGGCCTCGAGCAGCGGCAGGTCGTTGATGGAGTCGCTGTAGAAGCAGCTGTCCTCGAGCCGCCAGTCGCGGCCCTGCAGCCATTCGTGCATGCGGGTCACCTTGCCCTCGCGATAGCTGGGCACGCCGAGCACCCGCCCGGTGTAGCGGCCGTCGACCTTTTCCGGCTCCGTGGCGATCAGGTCGTCCACGCCCAGCGCCTCGCAGATGGGCTCGACGATGAAGCGGTTGGTGGAGGTGATCACCAGCAGGAAATCGCCGGCGGCGCGATGGTCCGCCAACAGGCGCTGCGCCCTGGGGAGCTGCATGGGGGCGACCACCTCGGCCATGAACCGGCGGTGCAGCTCGGCCAGTCGCGCCGGCTCCAGATCGCGCAGCGGCTCGAGGGCAAAGCGCAGATAGGCCTCCATGTCCATGCAGCCGTTTTCGTAGTCCTGATAGAACCGGTCGTTGGTGCGGCGATAGTGCTCCGCGTCCACGGCGCCCTGTTCCACCAGAAACTGTCCCCAGCCGTGGTCGCTGTCGCCGGCAATCAGGGTGTTGTCGAGATCAAAAATGGCAAGGCTCATGGGCGTTTCCGAAAGGGTTGTTCTGGCAGGGGGCGGTCGGTTCTCCGCGGCGGGCGCCAGCATAGCCAGAGGTCGGGGCGGGTTCAACCGTGCGGCGCTCTGTGACCAGCAGTCACGGCGGGGTACCCGGTGGTAACAAATTGCTGAATCTTGGCTTTTTGTGGAACAATGGGTTGGAATCGCGGGGGTTTTTTTTGTGGTAGACAGAGATGGCTTCAGGCCCAATGTAGGGATCATCATTGCCGACGGACGCGGCCGTATCCTGTGGGCCAAACGGGTTGGTCAGGATGCGTGGCAGTTCCCCCAGGGAGGCATTCAGCCGGGCGAGTCGCCCGACAAGGCGCTGTATCGGGAGCTCTTCGAGGAAGTCGGTCTGCGCCGCGATGATGTGAAGATACTGGGCTGCACACGCGGCTGGCTGCGCTATCGCCTGCCGCGCCACATGCAGGGGCGCCGCAAGTCGCAGCCCCAGTGCGTGGGGCAGAAGCAGAAGTGGTTCCTGTTGCAGCTGGTGGCGGACGAAAGCCGCATTCGCTTCGACTGCGGCGACACCCCCGAGTTTGATGGCTGGCAGTGGGTGAGCTATTGGTTCCCGGTGGCCCAGGTCATCGACTTCAAGCGCAATGTGTACCGGCGCGCGCTCAAGGAGCTGGCGCCACTGCACTGCGATATCGAACGGGCCGCGGCCGGATCCTGAGGAGAGCGTGATGCTGGAATCGTTGCGTGCCATTGTCCAGGAGGTGGGAGCCGTTCGCGAGCTGCCCAAGGTCCTCACCATTATCGTCAAGCGCGTGCGCGAGGCGATGCAGACCGGTATCTGTTCCATCTACCTGCAGGATCCCCTCGACGGACGTTATGTGCTGATGGCCACCGAGGGTCTCAAACCGGAAGCCGTCGGTCAGGTTCGGCTCGCCGTCAACGAGGGCCTGGTGGGGCTGGTGGCGGCCCGTGAAGAACCGCTCAACCTGGAGCATGCCGAAACCCACCCCAACTTCGCCTACTTCCCGGAGACCGGTGAGGAGGAGTTCTCCTCCTTCATGGGTGCGCCCATCATTCACCATCGACGGGTGCTCGGCGTGCTGGTGGTGCAGCAGAAGGACCGGCGTCGTTTCGACGAGGGCGAAGAGGCGTTTCTGGTCACGATCTGCGCCCAGCTGGCAGCGGTCATTGCTCACGCCGAAGCCACTGGCCTGCTGGCCGAGCTGACCCATGACGACCGTGGTGTCCCGGAGCTGCGCAAGCGCGAGGCCATATTTCGCGGCATTGCTGCGGCACCCGGTGTGGCGATCGGTCAAGCGGTGGTGATCACCCCGCGCGCCGATCTCAAGGCGGTGCCGCGCCGGGCGGCCCAGGATGTCGCCCAGGAAGTCCAGTTGTTCCGCGACGCGGTCGAGCAGACCCGCCATGACATGCGTGAGCTGGGCGCCGGGCTTGGTCCCAATCTCAATGCCAGCGAGCAGGCGCTGTTCGACGTCTATGTCCAGATGCTCGACGACGCGTCACTCGGGGGTGAGGTGGCCCAGCGCATCGAGAGCGAGGGGCTGACGGCACAGAGTGCACTGAGCGAGGTGGTGCTCGAGCACGTCCAGACCTTCAAGGGCATGCAGGACCCTTATCTGCGCGAGCGCGCTTCCGACGTGTACGACTTGGGTGGCCGAGTGCTGGGCTATCTGCAGCAGTCCCAGGAGGAGGTGACCGAGTTTCCGGAGCACAGCATCCTGATCGGCCGCGAGTTGACCGCCACCAATCTGGTGGATGTGCCCTACGAGCGCCTCGCGGGCATGATTTCCCTGTTCGGTTCGCGCAATTCCCACATGGCGATTCTCGGGCGGGCGCTGGGCGTGCCCACCATCATGGGCGCCGTGGACCTGCCGCTGGCCGATGTGGGCGGCTGCGAGGTGATCGTGGACGGTCGCCAGGGCATCTTGATCGTCAATCCCAGTGATGCGACCCGTGATCACTACGCCGCCATCCGGCTCGAGGAGAGTCTGCTGGCGGCGGACCTGGAGACCCTGCGTGACCTGCCCTGCGTGACCGCCGACGACCACCGCATCTCGCTGTGGGTCAATACCGGCCTGCGCATCGACACCCAGTTGTCGCT
>JBJHAZ010000025.1:0-14381 GCA_050485225.1 Gammaproteobacteria bacterium | reverse complement strand
AGGAGGAGGTCACCTTCCGCGGCCACGCCTTCGAGTGCCGGATCAACGCCGAGGACCCGGACACCTTCCTGCCCAGCCCCGGCCTGATCGAGCAGTACCACCCACCGGGCGGCAACGGGGTGCGCGTGGATACCCACATCTACAACGGCTACCGGGTACCGCCCAACTACGACTCGCTGATCGCCAAGGTCATCACCCACGGTGAGGATCGCGACACGGCGCTCAAGCGCATGAGCAACGCGCTCGACGAGATCGTCATCGACGGCATCAAGACCAACACCGCCCTGCAGCGCCGGCTGGTACGCGATGCCGAGTTCCGCCGCGGCGGCGTGAACATCCACTACCTCGAAAAGAAGCTGAGCCTGAAGTAGATGGCCGATACCTGGCTGCAGCTGCACCTGCACAGCGACCGGGATGCCGCACCGCAGATCGAGGACACACTGCTCGCCTGCGGCGCGCTCTCGGTCACCCAGCAGGACAGTGCCGACGAGCCCATCCTGGAGCCGGGTGTGGGCGAGACGCCCCTGTGGGAGCAGGTCACCACCACGGCACTGTTTGACGGCGACGCCGACCCGGATCGGCTGGAGCAACAGTTGCGCCAGCACTGGCCGGCGCTGCCGGCGTGCCGCTGGGAGGTACTCGAGGATCGCGCCTGGGAGCGGGAGTGGATGGCGCAGTTCGAGCCGATTCGCTGCGGCGAACGGCTGTGGATCTGTCCTTCCTGGCGCACGCCGCCCGACCCGGACGCGGTCAACCTGCTGCTGGACCCCGGCCTTGCCTTCGGCACCGGTACCCATCCCACCACCGCGCTCTGCCTCGGCTGGCTCGACGGCACCGACCTCAGGGACAAGCTGGTGGTGGATTACGGCTGCGGCTCCGGCATCCTCGGCATCGCGGCCCTCCTGCTGGGCGCCCGTCAGGTGATTGCCGTCGACAATGACCCCCAGGCCCTGCTGGCCACCCGCGACAACGCGGAGCGCAACGGCATCGAGCCGGAGCGCATACTGACCGCCGCGCCGGGTGACGTTCCGGCAGTGAGCGCCGACGTGCTGGTGGCCAACATCCTCGCCGAGCCACTGATCCAGCTTGCACCGCAGTTGAACGACCTGGTCAGGCCGGGCGGCCTGCTCTGCCTGTCGGGACTGATCACCCGCCAGGAGGCGGTGGTCTGCGACGCCTATCGCGCGTGGTTCGATTTCGCCCCCCCGGCCAACCGGGACGAATGGCTCTGCCTTACCGCGAGCAAGCACCCGGGCTGACCACCCCTACCGGATTCACAGTCAATGGAACGACGCACCCGGCACACGGCAGTCAACACCGTCAACTGTCCCTACTGCGATACCCCCTGCCGTCTGCCCGGCGGCCAGGCGCCATCGGGCAACCTCTCCGTGCGCTGCGGCCATTGCCTGCAACTCTTCACGCTTCATCACGCCCGGGACCCGAGCCAGCAGCGGCGGCGGCGACTCCGTCGGCGCCTGCCCCGCGTGGCGGGATGGCTGCTGCTCCTCACGCTGGCCGGTGCCGCGGGCGCCTGGCTGTACCAACACCACGAGCGGGTGAGAGACCACGCCGCCCTCCGCCCCTACCTCGATATGGCCTGCGAGCGGCTGGGTTGCCGACTGCCCGAACGGCAGGGCACCTCGCTCTTTCAGGTCTATCAGCTGCGTCACATCGCCGCAGCGGACGGCCATCCCCTGATCGACGTGATCGTCGAGAACCGCTCCGGGTATCGTCAGCCCTACCCGGTGTTGCGGCTCAGCCTGGAGGACGGTAGCGGCACGCGACTCATGCGCCAGACCTTCCTGCCCCACGAGTACCTGCCGGAAGCGGCACGTCCGTCGCGCTGGATGCCCCACGGCCAGCCCATGCGCGTGCAGCTGCGTCCCGGAGCGGGCATGGTCCGTGCAGCCGAGTCCACCCAGAGCGCCACTTATCGGCTCGAGACGCCCTGACCGGTCGCCGGACTTTCTCCCCGGCGCCAACGCGGGTATCATTGCCACCCCCTTTCAATCCCACTGACTCAGGTGTCGAGGCTCGCCTTGGTACACATAGGCTCTTTCACCCTCCAAACACCCGCGGTGTTGGCGCCCATGGCGGGCGTGACCGACCTGCCGTTCCGCGCCCTGTGTCGCCGCTACGGCGCGGCGCTCACGCCGTCCGAGATGGTCACCAGCGACACCCGCCTGTGGGAGAGTACCAAGTCGCGACAACGCCTGAGACACGACGCCGAAGACGCACCGCGCGTGGTCCAGATTGTCGGCTACGACCCCGCCATGATGGCCGACGCGGCGCGCCGCAACGTGGAACTGGGCGCCGACATCATCGACATCAACATGGGCTGTCCGGCCAAGAAGGTCTGCAAGCGCGCAGCGGGGTCGGCGCTGCTGCGTGACGAAGGGCTGGTGAGAGAGATCCTCGAGGCCGTTACCGGCGCCGTAACGGTCCCGGCCACCCTGAAGATCCGCACCGGCTGGAGCCCGGAAGAGCGCAACGGTGTCACCATCGCACGCATCGCCGAGCAGGCCGGCATCGCCTCGCTGGCCGTGCACGGCCGTACCCGGGCCTGCCGCTTCCGGGGCAACGCCGAGTACGACACCCTGGCGGCCATCGTTGCAGCGGTGTCGATCCCGGTCTTTGCCAACGGGGACATCGACTCACCGCAGAAAGCGCGCCAAGTGCTCGAGCACACCGGCGCCGCGGGGGTGATGATAGGGCGTGCTGCCCAGGGGCGCCCGTGGCTGTTTCGGGCCATCAACCATTACCTGCTGGAGGGCGTCCTGCCACCGGAGCCGTCCAGCACCGAAATGATCGAGACCGCCAGCGGGCACATCGCCGCCATACACGCCTTCTACGGCGAACATCTGGGCACTCGGATCGCCCGCAAGCACCTCGGCTGGTACCTCGACACACTGGCGAGCACGGGAGGGGTCCTGTCCCCCGATAACAAAACCGGATTGAACCGCGAGTTCAACCTGCTGGAGTCGACGGCAGCACAGCGCGAGTGGTTGCAGCGCCTGCCGACGCTCCTGGCACAACAACCCAGGGAAGCCGCATGACCTCATCAGAGCCCTTTACCCTGCATCAGACCGAGACCGAGCGCTGCACGCCGGCCGACCTCCAGGAAGACGCCTCACTGCGCAGCTGCGTCGAGCACGTCCTGACGCGGTACTTCGAGCACCTCGACGGCAACACGGTCACCGGACTCTATCAGTTGGTACTCAATGAAGTGGAAGGCCCGTTGCTGGAAGTGGTGATGCGGGAGGTACGCGGCAACCAGAGCCGCGCCGCGGAAATCCTCGGCCTCAACCGCGGCACCCTGCGCAAGAAGCTCAAGCAGCACGATCTGCTGTAATCGACCCACCCAGCCCCGGAGAGAGATCCCCATGACCGACCGCCTGCTACCCGTCCGACGCGCCCTGATCAGTGTTTCCGACAAGACCGGCATCGCCGACTTCGCCCGCGCGCTGGCCGATCGCGGGGTCGAAATCCTCTCCACCGGCGGCACCTTCAAGCTGCTCAAGGACAGCGGGATCACCGCCCGCGAGGTCTCCGACCACACCGGCTTCCCGGAAATGATGGACGGCCGGGTCAAGACCCTGCACCCGAAAATCCACGGTGGCATCCTCGGCCGTCGCGGCACCGACGATGCAATCATGGCCGAGCACGGCATCGCCCCCATCGACATGGTGGTGGTCAACCTCTACCCCTTCGAGCAGACCGTCGCCAACCCCGACTGCGACCTGCCCACCGCCATCGAGAACATCGACATTGGCGGGCCCACCATGGTGCGCTCGGCGGCCAAGAACCACCGCGACGTGGCCATTGTGGTCAACGCCAGCGACTACGACGCCATCCTCGAAGAGCTGTCCGGCCAGAACGGCCAGCTGAGTATGGCGACCCGCTACGACCTCGCCGTGAAGGCCTTCGAGCACACCGCCGCCTACGACGGCGCCATCGCCAACTACCTGGGCGCGCGCCTGAAAGCCGAAGCGGAGGCTTTCCCCCGCACCTGGAACCAGCAGTTCACCAAGGCCCAGGACCTGCGCTATGGCGAAAACCCGCATCAGCGCTCCGCCTTCTACGTGGAAAGGAATCCGGCCGAACCCTGCATTGCCACGGCCCGCCAGCTGCAGGGCAAGGAACTGTCCTACAACAATATCGCCGACACCGACGCCGCACTGGAGTGCGTCAAGCAATTCGAGGCACCGGCCTGCGTGATCGTCAAGCACGCCAACCCCTGCGGTGTCGCCGTGGCGGCCACCATCGGCGACGCCTACGAGCTGGCCTACGCCACCGATCCCGAATCCGCCTTTGGCGGCATCATTGCCTTCAACCGAGAGCTGGATGCCGCCACGGCAAAGGCCATCTGCGAACGCCAGTTCGTGGAGGTCATCATCGCCCCGAGCGTGTCCGCCGAGGCCACCGCAGCGGTCGCCGCGAAGAAGAACGTGCGCCTGCTCGAGTGCGGCCAGTGGTCGGCCCGGCCCAACGACTTCTTCGACTTCAAACGGGTCAACGGCGGCCTGCTGCTGCAGGATCGCGACAACGGCATGGTCGCGGCGGGTGATCTGCGGGTCGTCAGCAAGGTAGCCCCCAGCGAGGAGCAGCTGCGCGACCTGCTGTTCACCTGGAAAGTGGCGAAGTTCGTCAAGTCCAACGCCATTGTCTACGGCCGCAACCAGCAGACCGTCGGCGTCGGCGCCGGCCAGATGAGCCGCGTCAACTCGGCCCGCATCGCCGCCATCAAGGCCGAGCACGCCGGCCTGCAGGTGCAGGGCGCCGTGATGGCGTCGGATGCCTTCTTCCCCTTCCGCGACGGCATCGACAACGCCGCCAGGGCCGGCATCGCCGCGGTGATCCAGCCCGGCGGCTCCATGCGCGACGAGGAAGTGATCGCCGCCGCAGACGAGCACGGCATCGCCATGGTGTTCACCGGCATGCGCCACTTCCGCCACTGACCCCATTCGGGCCGCAAGGTGCCCGGCGAGCGATCGCTCACCGGGACCCTGCGGCGCCGGGCACTCCGTCCAACGCCTGTTTTCGTTCACGAAAACGACCCGCAACCGACGCCAAACCTTCACAGCGCCGCAACAACCCTCTCTTACATTTTGCTCTCCTCAACCCCATCAATGGCAGGAGACCTCCAACAATGAAAGAGCAGACGCTGGAACAGACACTGATCGAGAACGGCGACGAGCTGCCGTCCAACCACTCCGACAACGCGACCTTCGCGGCGATTGTGGAACGCCGCTTCTCGCGCCGCTCGCTGCTGCGAGGCTCCTTCAACGCGGCGATTCTCGGCGCGTTCACTGCATCGTCCGCCGCCGCACTGGCCCGGCCGGCGTTTCTGCCCCCTCAGGCTGGAGCGCGCCCACCCTTCGGCCTGACCGGCAATATCAGCTTCGACCCCGTGCCGGTTTCCAAGGCCGACGAGGTGCTGCTGCCCACCGGCTACACCGGCACGCCCTTCCTGCCCTGGGGCGAGCCCATCTGTGGCCACTACCCCGACTACATCGACGGTGGCCTGAACAGCGGCGAGGACCAGGAATGCCAGATCGGCATGCATCACGATGGCATGCACTACTTTCCCCTGGGCAAGGGTGACGAGTCCAACCGCCACGGCCTGCTGTGCATGAACCACGAGTACATCGACCAGCCCAAGCTGCACCCCAACGGCGCCACGCTGGTAGGTGGCGTGCGCACGGTGGTGGACGAGGTACGCAAGGAAGTCGCGGCCCACGGCGTATCCGTGGTGGAAATCAAGGAAGTGGTGCACGGCGAGTGGGAGGTGGTGCGTGGCCCATACAACCGCCGCATCACCGCCGGCACCCCCATGGAAATCTCCGGTCCGGTGCGCGGCTCCGATCTGGTCAAGACCCTGTACAGCCCCAACGGCACCCGCGCGCGCGGCACCATCAACAACTGCGCCCACGGCTACACCCCCTGGGGTACCTACCTGACCTGCGAGGAGAACTGGGCCGGCTATTTCGTCAACCGCACCGGACGTCCCCGCGAGCACGCCCGCTACGGGGTGCCCACCACCAACAGCCGCTACCGCTGGGATACCGTCGATCACATCGATGAATACGCGCGTTTCAATGCCAGCGCTCTGGGCGCCAGCGCCGTGGAGGACTATCGCAACGAACCCAACACCCAGGGCTGGATCGTCGAGATCGACCCTTTCGACCCCACCAGCACTCCGAAAAAACGGACCGCCCTGGGCCGCTTCGCCCACGAAGGTGTGGTCTTCGCGCCGGTTCAGAACGGCCAGCCGCTGGCCTTCTACTCCGGCGACGACGCCGCCAACGAGTACATCTACAAGTTCGTCACCCGGGAGCGCTACAACGCCAACCGTATCAATCGGGACATTCTCGACCATGGCACCCTGTACGTCGCCGTATTCCACGACGATGGCACCGGCGAATGGCGCGCCCTGGACATCGAGGATGCCGCGTTTCGCGCGGCGGCCCAGGCCGCCGGCGTCGAGTTCAAGGATCAGGCCGACGTACTGGTCAACACCCGTCTGGCCGCCGACATCGTGGGCGCGACCAAGATGGACCGGCCCGAGTGGGGCGCGGTACACCCGCAAACCAACGAGGTCTACTTCACGCTGACCAACAACTCCGGCCGGGGCGGCGCCAACAATCCCGTGGATGCGGCCAACCCGCGCGCCAACAATCAGTTCGGCCAGATCATCCGCTGGCGCGAACAGGGCAACCGCCCGTGGGCGCTGACGTTCAACTGGGACCTGTTCGTCCTTGCCGGCCCCAATGACGACAGCCAAGTGCTGCCGGCCCAGAACGGCCCCGCGCTGAACGACGACAACCGCTTTGCCAGCCCCGACGGCCTGTGGATCGACAACAGCGGCATCCTGTGGATCCAGACCGACATGGGCGGCGGACAGCAGCGGGTCGAGCAGGATCGCATGGGCAACAACGCCATGCTGGCGGCCAACCCCTATACCGGCGACATTCGTCGTTTCCTGGTGGGACCGCTCGGCCAGGAAGTGACCGGGGTCATCACCACACCCAACAGCCGCACCATGTTTGTCAACTTCCAGCATCCCGGAGAAAGTGGTGAGACCTTCCCGGAAGTAGCCTCGAACTGGCCCGACGGCGGCAACGCCCGCGCCCGCTCGGGTACGCTGATCATTACCCGCGACGATGGCGGCGTAATCGGCACCTGACCCGACTGCCGGCCACCGGCCGGGAGTCAGCCCTCAGCCCCGGCGCCGCAACGGCGTCGGGGCTTTTTCATGCCGTTGTCGACCCTCTCAGAGAAACTCCGGCAGGTGCCGACGAATGCGGTCGACGCCTTCCTTGACCACATTGACCGCTTCCGTGCTGGCCAACATCGCCTGGGTCTCGCTGTGCAGCTCTGCCCGCAGCAGACCCAGAAACTCCGGTGGCGCCAGGATATACAGCTTGTCCATTGTTCGGCCGATGGCCTCCCGGTTGAGCTGCTCCGCCACTTCGCGGGCAAAGACCAGGGCCTCGTGCTTGCTCGCATCCCCGTTCCCGAAGGAAAAACCGCCCCCCTGCCGGAGGCCGTGACCGTTGTGATCGGTGTTGATATCACCGGATTTCAAACGCGCCTTCTGGTGCGTCTGTCCATCCAGCTCACGCAAGTCCCCATTGGGCTTGTCGACGTGAAAATAGCGCGCACGCGCCGAATCGCAAACGGCCACCTTGATTTTCATGGTTCGGGTCTCCGGGGTCGTGATGGGAATGTGTTCAGGCCCTGCCCGGTTCACCGTCGAAGCGACAAGCGGCACCCGCCGCCACAGGGCGGCGGTGAGCGCGACATCATGATCGAAGGGGTGACTCGGACAAGCGGCAATGGCCATTGACGGCGGCGGTCCTGATCCACAGAACCCGGTAACAGTGCACAAAGATCGACGCCAATTGCCTCACCTTGCATGCCAGTGTGAACAGGGCATTGCCAGTGACGGGGTGGCGCCCTGCAGACCGCAGCGCGCCATCAGCCGTCCCTGTAGTTATGGTCAACAAACCCCGATTTTGCAAATGCGCGAAGCCCTGCGCGCGGCTCAGCTTTTAAGCCGATAGCCGGTTCTGTAGATCCAGCTGATGATCGCCAGGCAGACCACCATGAACAGGAAGGTCATGGCGAAACTCACCACCACGTTCACATCGGCAACCCCGTAGAAGCTCCAGCGGAATCCACTGATCAGGTACACCACCGGGTTGAAGAGCGTGAGGGTCTGCCACAGGGGCGGCAGCATGCTGATGGAGTAGAACGTACCCCCCAGGAAGGTGAGCGGCATCACCACCATCATGGGGATGATCTGCAGCTGCTCGAAGCTGTCGGCCCAGATGCCGATGATGAAGCCGAACAGGCTGAAGGTGACTGCCGTCAGCACCAGGAATGCCACCATCCAGAAGGGGTGGGCAATCTCATAGGGCACGAACAGTCGCGCCGTCAGCAGCACCAGCGCGCCCAGGATGACCGACTTGGTGGTCGCCGCGCCCACGTAGCCAAGCAGGATTTCCGGCAGGGCGATGGGCGCGGACAGCACCTCGTAGATGGTCCCGGAGAACCTCGGCATGTAGATGCCGAAGGACGCGTTGGCGGTGCTTTCCGTGAGCAACAGCAGCATCACCAGCCCGGGCACGATGAAGGCCCCGTAGCTGACGCCGTCGATGGCCACCATCTGTGAGCCGATCGCCGCGCCGAACACGATGAAGTAGAGCGAGGTGGTCAGGACCGGCGACACGATGCTCTGCAACAGGGTGCGCCCGGCGCGCGCCATTTCGAAGCGGTAGATGGCGCGGATGGCATGGATATTGAGCATGTCAGTGCTTCCTGTCCTGTACGAGGCTCACGAAAATCTCCTCCAGCGAACTCTGGTGGGTGTGAAGGTCGCGAAAATCGATGCCCTGTCCGTCCAGGCGGCGCAGCAGCGCGGCAATGCCGGTGTGCTCGTGACGGGCATCGAAGGTGTAGGTCAGCTCGTTACCGTCCGCCGACAGGGACAGGTCGAGATCCGCCAGGCCGGCCGGCAGCGCCGCCAGCGGGTGCTGCAATTCCAACCGCAGCTCCCGGCGGCCCAACTGCTGCATCAACCGGTGCTTCTCCTCCACCAGCACCAGCTCGCCGTGGTTGACCACGCCGATGCGGTCGGCCATCTCCTCCGCCTCCTCGATGTAATGGGTGGTGAGAATGATGGTGACCCCGGTCTCACGCAGGCGCCGCACCAGCTGCCACATGTCCCGGCGCAGCTCCACATCCACCCCGGCGGTGGGCTCGTCGAGAAACAGCACCTGCGGTTCGTGGGACAGCGCCTTGGCGATCAGCACCCGCCGCTTCATGCCGCCCGACAGCTCCATGATGCGGTTGTGGCGCTTGTCCCACAGGGACAGGTCCCGCAGCACCTGCTCGATATACGCCGGGTTCGGGGGCAGGCCGAACAGCCCCCGACTGAAACTCACCGCACCCCACACCGTCTCGAAGGCGTCGGTGTACATTTCCTGCGGTACCAGGCCGATCAGCGTGCGAGCCTTGCGAAAGTCGCCGACGATATCGTGGCCGTTCACCAGCACCTGCCCGTTGCCGGGCCGCACCAGTCCGCAGATGATGCTGATGAGTGTGGTCTTGCCGGCACCGTTGGGCCCGAGCAGCGCAAAGATCTCGCCGCGCTCGATGGTCAGGGTAATGCCCTTGAGGGCCTGGAAGCCGCCGCGGTAGGTTTTGTCGAGCCGGTTCACTGATATGATGGGTTGCATGGCAGGGTCCTGCTGAGGCCACGTAAAACTTGAGGTCTCTCTCGAATCAATGGTAGACGGCGGCAAGATGCCCCATACCGCGTAGGAACCTGACAGATTCCGCCATCAAGATAACGGATTCGGGCGAAATTGACAGCCTCCGCCCCGGCGGTTGCGGCACAACCCACTCAAACCCACCACCGCAAGCTGGAGCCTTACCGGATGACCACCGACCAGGGACTGATACTCGTCATCCTGACCGCCACCGTCGCCCTGTTCCTGTGGGGACGCTGGCGCCACGACATGGTCGCCGGGGCCGCCCTGCTCGCCTGCGTGTTCGTGGGACTGGTGCCCACCGACACGGCCTTCGAGGGTTTCGGTCACCCGGCCGTCATCACCGTCGCCTGTGTGCTGATCCTCAGCCAGGGCCTGCAGAGTACCGGCGCGGTGGACGCCATGGCCCAGAGACTGCTGCCGTCAGGCCGCGGCCCGACCGTGACCATCGCCGCCCTCTGTGCTCTGGTCGCCGGCCTGTCGGCCTTCATGAACAACGTCGGCGCACTGGCCCTGCTGATGCCGCTCGCCCTCCAGGTGGCCACCCGACAGGGCATCCCGCCGGGCAAGGTGCTGATGCCCCTGTCCTTCGCCTCGATCCTGGGTGGCACCATGACCCTGATCGGCACGCCGCCCAACCTCATTGTCTCGGGCTTTCGCGCCGAAGCGGGGCTCGGCAGCTACGGCATGTTCGACTTTACCCCGGTGGGGGTCGCCATCACCGCCGCAGGCCTGCTGTTCATCCTGCTGGCCGGCCGTTTTCTCGTGCCCGGGCGCACCAGCCCCGACCCGGAGCAGTTCGACACCGGTGCCTACCTGACCGAGGTGCGCATCGACGAAAAGAGCAAGGTGGTGGGCAAGCGCCTCGCCGAAGTGGAGCAGCTGCTGGACGAGGCCGAGGCCCAGATCGTCGGCATGGTGCGCAACGAGTTCCGGGTCATGGCACCCAATCCATCACGGCTGCTCCACGAAGGCGACATCCTGATCATCGAGGCCGACCCGGATGCCATCACGGGTGCCCTCTCGAGCCTGGGGCTGAAACTGGAAGAGAACGTCCCCTTCGAGGAAAACAACGGGGCCGAAGAAAACAATGGGGCCGAGGAAAACAAAGGGGACGAGGAGAACAACGACGGCGAGAAAGACGGCGATGCCGACCGCGAGATAACGGCCCTGCATCACGCCGAGCCCCCCGGGGACACCGAGGTCAGGAACAACGACCAGGACGACGACCGCAAGGAACCGCAGGAAGTGGTGATTCAGGAGCTGGTAGTAATGCCGGACTCCAGCCTCAGCGGCCGCTCGGCTACCGATATCGAACTGCGCACCCGCTATGGGATCAACCTGCTCGCCCTGTCCCGACAGGGCCACCGTTCGGTGCGCCGGTTGCGTACCATCCGCATCCAGCACGGTGACGTGCTGCTGATGCAGGGTCCGGTGGAAGCACTTTCCGGCTTTGCCGCCGAGTTTCGGTGCCTGCCGCTGGCGGCGCGGGAGATTCGCATACCCAACAAGAGCCAGGCCCTGCTTGCCAGCCTGATCATGCTGGTCGCCATCGGAGTGGGCGCCACCGGCCTCGTGCCGGCAGCCATCGCCTTTGCCACCGGCGTACTCGCCTACCTGATCCTCCAGATCGTACCGCGGCGCTCGGTCCACCAGGCGGTGGACTGGCCCGTGATCGTGCTGCTTGGGGCCCTGCTGCCGGTGGCCGGCGCCATGAGCAGCACCGGCGCCGCGGATCTGATTGCCAACCTGCTGCTCGACGGCGTCGCCCAGGGGCATGCGATCGTGGCGCTGACACTGATCCTGATCGTCACCATGACCCTGTCGGACTTCATGAACAACGCGGCGACCGCCGCGGTGATGTGCCCGATCGCCGTCAGTACCGCCGCGCAGCTGGGAGTGAACCCGGACAGCTTTCTCATGGCGGTGGCCATCGGGGCCTCCTGCGCCTTCCTCACGCCCATCGGCCACCAGAACAACACCCTCATCCTCGGGCCGGGCGGTTTCCGGTTCGGCGACTACTGGCGGCTGGGCCTGCCCCTCGAGGTGCTGGTGGTCATCGTGGCCATCCCGGTGCTGCTGATGGTCTGGCCGCTCTGAGACGACCCTCGGCCGGGTGGTCATTTGCTACAATGGCGCCCTTTGACAACGGGCAGGTAGCAACAGCATGAACATCCTGATCATCGGCTCCGGCGGACGCGAGCACGCGCTGGCCTGGAAAGCGGCGCAGGGCGCCGGCGTGGACACCGTTTTTGTGGCACCCGGCAACGCCGGCACCGCACTCGAGCCGGGGGTGGAAAATGTCGCGGTGGACATCAGCGACTTCAAGGCGCTGGCCGACTTCGCCCGGGTCAATGCGATTGCCCTGACCATTGTCGGCCCCGAGCAGCCTCTCGTGGACGGCGTGGTCGACTACTTCACCGATCAGGGGCTCGCCATCTTCGGCCCCAGCCGTGGCGCGGCCCAGCTCGAGGGCTCCAAGGCCTTCACCAAGGACTTTCTCGCCCGCCACGCCATCCCCACGGCCGCCTACGGCAACTTCACCGACCTGGATGAAGCCCTCGCCTACCTGCACCAGCAGGGCGCGCCCATCGTCATCAAGGCCGACGGGCTGGCCGCCGGCAAGGGCGTCATCGTCGCCATGACGCTCGAAGAAGCTGAGGCAGCGGTGCGCGACATGCTCGCCGGCAACGCCTTCGGTGAAGCCGGACACCGCGTGGTGATCGAGGAGTTCCTCGACGGCGAGGAGGCCAGCTTCATCGTCATGGTCGATGGCGAGCACGTGCTGCCCATGGCCACCAGCCAGGACCACAAGCGCGTCGGCGACGGCGACACGGGGCCCAACACCGGCGGCATGGGCGCCTACTCGCCCGCCCCCGTGGTCACGCCCGATATACACCGGCGCATCATGGATGAGGTGATCCTGCCCACGGTGCGCGGCATGGCCGCCGAGGGCAACCCCTACACCGGGTTTCTCTACGCCGGGCTGATGATCATGGCCGACGGCAGCCCCAAGGTCATCGAGTACAACTGCCGCTTCGGCGATCCGGAAACCCAGCCCATCCTGCTGCGTCTGCGCTCCGATCTGGTCGCCCTGTGCCAGGCCGCGCTGGAGCGTCGACTCGATCGCGTCAACGCCGACTGGGATCCGCGCCCCTCACTGGGCGTGGTGATGGCTGCGGGCGGCTATCCCGGCAGCTACGCCAAGGGCAACGCCATCTCCGGCCTGCCCGCGGTCGGCCGTGACGATGCCAAGGTGTTTCACGCCGGTACCGCACTGGAGGGCGAACGGGTAGTCACCAATGGCGGCCGGGTGCTGTGCGCCACGGCCCTCGGCGACAGCGTCGGCGACGCCCAGCGCCGGGCCTATGAGCTGGTGGACGCGATTCAATGGGACGGCGCCTTCTGCCGCCGCGATATCGGCTATCGCGCCATCGCGCGGGAGCAGGGTCAGGCCTCCCGCTGACAGGGTAGGCGATAACCCCTCCCGTCGGGTTATCATTGGGTCATCAGACAGCCGGCCGCCATCGGCCCCTGCTCTGTCCCCGGAGGTTCCAGATGCAGAAACGACAGCTCACCGCCATCGACCGCCTGCTGGTCCAGGCGGACCACGCCCTGCGCACCGTGTTCAACCCGGCCCCGGCGCCAGCGCGCCCGAGCCCTGCCGGAGAGGACCCACAGGCCACCGACCATGAGCATCTGTCCGAAGACGAGAAACGCCACGCCGCCGGGCTGATGCGGGTCAACCACTCGGGGGAAGTGTGCGCCCAGGCGCTGTATCACGGACAGGCCCTGACCGCTCGCCTGCCGGAGGTGCGCGAGGAAATGGAGCAGGCCGCCGCCGAGGAGGCCGACCACCTCGCCTGGTGTGAACAGCGGGTGCGGGCACTGGGCGAAACCACCAGCCGGCTCAACCCCCTGTGGTATGGCATGTCCTTCACGCTGGGGGCGGCGGCGGGGCTGGTCAGCGACCGGCTCAGCCTCGGTTTCGTGGCGGCCACCGAGGATCAGGTCTGCAAGCATCTGAGGGACCACCTCCAGCGACTGCCACCGTCAGACCAGGCCAGTCGTGCGGTGGTACAGCAGATGCTGCAGGACGAGGCGCGCCATGCCCACAGCGCCCTGCAGGCCGGCGGCATGGCCTTTCCGGCCCCGGTCAAGGGGGTGATGAGCCTGGTGTCCCGCGTCATGACCCACAGCAGCTATCGGGTGTAACCCGCCGCCTTCACTGCCGGCAAGGGATCACTCCTGCGCCGGCAGGCCGCCCTTCACCGACTCCACCGCCTCCAACAGCTTGCGCTTGATCCAGCGGTGCACCGGCGAGTTGGCAGTGCGCTCGTGCTCCACCATCACCACGCGGATGACCGGATCGGCCTTGACGTCCGGCGGGTAGGGCCGCTTCACCACTTCGTAGTACTCCCCGAGCCCGCCGACGCCCTGGCTGGTACCGAGCATCAGGCAATCGGTGGCGCGCAGGGTTTCCATGGCCGTGGTCATCTGGTTGGTCACCACCACCCGGCGGCGGCGCAGCCCCATGCTGTCGAGGGTCTTGTCGAACCGGGCCCGCATGCGCTTGTTCACCGGGTCCGTCGCCATCATGTAGTA
>JBJHAZ010000024.1:0-14611 GCA_050485225.1 Gammaproteobacteria bacterium | reverse complement strand
GCGTTGCCCGCCTGGGGCAGGATCATCAGATTGGGGAACACGAAGATCTCGCCGCCCCACATCTCGAGGATTTCCGGCACCGGCTTGGGCATCGGTCGGTTCTGTTCGGCGGCGGTGCCGTACAGCAACTTGACGTACTCGCCACCCAGGCTGGAGCCTTCCGGGATCGGCTTGCCCTTCAGGGATCGCACCAGCTCCACGTCTTCCTTCAGCACCATGGCGTCCATCCCCTCCACCAGCAGGTTGAGGCGGTTGGCCATCAGGTCGACCGGATCGCCCTGTTTGGCGACGTGTCCGGCCATGGGGGTGGCCTTGCCGCCGTAGAAACGGCCGTGGCCGTGGCTCCAGGTTTCGTAGTGGTGATTGTGGTGTGCGTAGCCCGCGAAGTCCTCGCTGACATCGTCGCCGAAGATGAACTCGGCCGACTGGTCCTCCAGCTGCGGGTGGGTGGCCGGAACGTGGTAGCCCTCGAAGAAGGCCTCCTGGGCCACCTTCCAGTTCGCATTCACGGGGATGGACTTCCACCAGTAATGGCGCATGTCGCCGATGGCCAGGCCGTCGAGTAGTTCGCGCACGGGGGCGATGTACTCATCGAACGGCGTCGGGTTCTTGTCGAAGTTGATGAAGACGAAGCCGGCGTAGATCTCGGTGTGCAGCTCCTTGAGGGCCACGTCGCTGTTCTGCAGCTTGCCCTGGCGAAACTCCTTGCGCTCGAGGACGTACTGGTTTTGGCCCTCCAGGTCCCAGCGCCAGCCGTGGAACGGGCAGATGATCCGGCCCTTGTCGAAGTGGCCACAGCCCTCGCCCAGGGTAGTGCCGCGATGGGGGCAGAAATTGTGGTAGGTCTTGATGGTACCGTCTTCGGTACGCACTACCAGTACCGACTGATCGCCGATGTTGTAGACGGTGTAGTCGCCCGGCTCCGGTACCTCGTCGACCCGGGCCGCCACCTGCCAGACCTTGCTCCACAGCTTCTCGAACTCCAGCCGGAGAAAGGCGGGGTCGGTGTAGCGACCGGCGCGGATGCCGTGCTCCAGGGTTTGCCAGCTGTCGGGCCATTGATCGGGCGGGATGGAGGCGGTTTCCACTTGCGTGGCTTTGATGACGTTGCTCATGTGCAGAGTCTCCGGAAAAGATGTTCGCCAACAGGGCTGGCAGGGTCACGCAGGAATGGTTACCAAGGATAGCGCCGCGCAACAGGCGCTTCAACTGAGGTGGGCGATCCTGTCCGTATGAATATCGTCGTCCCTTTCGTATCTTGCCGGCAGGTGCGTATCAAGCGCTGGATGCCTCGGCTGTGATGACTCGGATATATCTGGACAGGTTGTGCCGGGCGGTGGTTTTGTTGCTAAGATGATGCCGCGTTTCGCGGGGTGGTGACGCGACTATGGCCGGGGTTTTGCCGGCCGTTGGCCCGCCCGTTTTCCCCGCTCGCGGGGCTGCATCATTGGTCGATCAGGAGGCGTCATGGGTTCGCTGTCAGGCAAGGTGGCCGTTGTCACCGGTGCCAGTCGGGGCATCGGCAAGGGTATCGCGCTGGCGTTGGCCGGCGAGGGCGCCACCGTCTATGTGACCGGCCGCACGGTCTCCGAGGGCGAGAGCCCTCTACCCGGTACCGTCGGTGAAACCGCCGCCGAGTGCAACCAGCGCGGCGGCAGGGGCATTGCGGTGCAGGTGGATCACGCCTGCGACGACCAGGTGGCGGCGCTGTTCGAGCGCGTCAGTCGGGAGCAGGGCCGGCTCGATATCCTGGTGAACAATGCGTTTTCGCTGCCCGACGATTTGACCGAACCCAAACCATTCTGGGAAAAGCCGCTGTCCAACTGGGAGATGGTGGACGTGGGCGTCCGGTCGAATTTCGTCGCCGCCTGGCACGCCGCCAGAATCATGGCCCCGCAGGGCTCGGGGCTGATCGTGGCCATCTCCGGCTACACCGGTGTCGCCTACACCTACGGGGTGATTTTCGGCACCAGCAAATCGGCGGTGGATCGCATGTCGCGGGACATGGCCATTGAGCTCAAACCCTACAACGTGGCCTCTGTGTCGATCTGGCAGGGGCTGACCATGACCGAGCGGGCCGAGCGCAACCTTGCCGCCATACCCGGCCTCAAGGAAGGCGCCGCCACGCGCCCCGCGGATGGCTGTTCGCCCGAGTTCCCGGGTCGAGTGATCGTGGCCATGGCCAATGACCCGGACATCATGAAGCGCTCCGGTGCCACCTTTATTACCGCCGAGCTGGCCGGCGAATACGGCGTCCGGGACATCGACGGCCGCGAGATTCCGTCGCTGCGGGAAACCCGCGGCGCCCCCATCTGGTCGCCGGTGTAAGCCGCGGACCCCAACTGGAGCAGTCAGGATGTCAGAACTGAGATTTGATGATCGCGTTGCCGTGATTACCGGCGCCGGCCGTGGCCTGGGGCGCGCCTATGCGCTGCTGCTGGCTTCAAAAGGTGCCAGGGTGGTGGTCAACGATCCGGGCGGCAGCCTCGAGGGCGATGGCGTCGATACCGGGCCAGCGGAAGCGGTGGTGCGGGAGATTCGTGCCGCCGGCGGCGAGGCGGTGGCGTGCACCGAGTCGGTGGCTACGCCCGAGGGGGGCAAGGCCATCATCCAGTGCGCGCTGGATCATTGGGGGCGTATCGACATCCTGATCCACAACGCCGGCAACGTGCGCCCCGGCTCCCTCAAGGAGCTGTCCTATGAGGATTTCGAGTCGGTGCTGGACGTGCACCTGCGCGGCGCCTTCCACGTGGTGCGCCCGGCTTTTCCGCTGATGTGCGAGGCCGGCTATGGCCGGATCGTGCTGACGTCCTCCATCGGCGGCCTGTATGGCAATCACAAGGTGGTCAACTACGGCGTGGCCAAGGCGGGCATGATTGGCCTGTCCAACGTGGTGGCCCTCGAGGGTGAGGCCGAAGGCGTCAAGTGCAACGTGATTGTGCCCGGTGCCGTCACCCGCATGGCCGAGGGCATCGATATCTCGGCCTACCCGCCCATGGGACCCGAGCTGGTGGCGCCCGTGGTGGGTTGGCTGGCCCACGAATCCTGCTCCATCACCGGCGAGATGCTGGCGTCCATCGCCGGCCGGGTAGCGCGGACCTGCATCGCCGAGGCGCCGGGTGTGTACCGGTCCGAGTGGACCATCGAGGCGGTGGGCGAACAGATCGACGGCATTCGCGACATGAGCGCGCCGCTCATCATTCCGGTGGTGCCCGATGGCCACACCGATCATATCCGCTACAGTTTCCAGATGGCGCTGAAGGGCTCGACCTGAGGAGGCACGATGACCGACCGCGACCGCATGGCGCGCCTGGACGTGCTGCTCGACCGCCAGGACATCCTCGACTGCCTGGGGCGGTTCAGCCGCGGCATGGACCGCTTTGATCGCGAACTCTTCCTGTCGGCGTTTCATGCGGACGCCGTGATCTCCGCCGGTGAGTTCGTGGGCGGGCCGGTGGATCTCTACGACTGGGCCTCGGGGATGCACGAGCAGGGCCAGGTGGCGACCCATCACAACCTGCTCAACCATACCTGCGAGCTCGAGGGCGACGTGGCCCACGCGGAAACCTACTACCTGTTCGTGGGCCGCAATCGCGACGACTCCAACTGGATGGCCGGGGGGCGCTATATCGACCGCCTGGAACGCCGCGACGGCGCCTGGCGCATCGCCTTTCGCACCAATGCCATCGAGTGGTCGGGCATGGTGCCCACCATGCCGATTCCCTTTGCCGACGTGGCCGACCTGCCACTCAACGGTATGCCGAGCCGGGATCGCGACGACCCTTCCTACCAGCGCCCCCTCACCAACCGTCGCGCCCCGCGCCTGCCGGCCGGCTTCCGCGAGGACTGAGTACTTGTGGCGGCTTCGGCCGCCCGGCTTGTCCGGTCAAGCTTCGTTTTTCCTGCCCGCTGGCCTGTGATTGGTTTGATGCAGGTCAGTTTCCCCGCGCTCAAAATCCTTAACACTGTTCCCGTTTGGCGCTTCCCCTGCCGGCGACGGGTGCCGAGTGTTCAGGGCGTGCGACCCCGTGCGGGGCACGGGTGAAAAAGTGCCTTCGATATGTCCGGACAGGGTCGGCCGCCCGTGCCGCTCCGGTCGACCAACAGGTGGGAGCAGAAACCATGAACGAGATCATCAGGACGAGCGCAGTGGCGGAGGAGTGGTCCGAGCCGGTGGTTATCCCGGTGGAGGCGTACGTCTCCCCGGAATACGCCCGCGCCGAGCGCGACCGGCTGTGGCGCAAGGTGTGGCTGCAGGCCGGTCGGCTCGAGGACATTCCCGAGGTGGGCAACTACATCACCTACGACATTGGCGATGACTCGGTGCTGATCGTGCGCACCGCGCCGGATACCATCAAGGCCTACCATAACGTCTGCCCCCACCGGGGCCGCCGGCTGGTGGACACACCCCCGGGCCAGCGCAATGCGCGCGGCAGGAAGATGAAGTTTGTGTGCGGCTTCCACGCCTGGAACTTCGACCTGGAAGGGCATTGCACCTACCTGGCCAAACAGGAAGACTGGCAGGGGGCGGCCACCGACGAGCGCACCCGGCTCGGCACGGTCCGGGTGGATACCTGGAGCGGCTGGGTCTGGATCAACCTGGACCCGGATTGCGAACCCTTGCGCGACTACCTCGAGCCGGCCGCCTCGATGCTCGATCCCTTCCAGCTGCAGAACATGCGCCCGCGCTGGCGCTACTGGACGGTGTTCGACTGCAACTGGAAGGTGGCCCTCGAGGCCTTCAACGAGACCTATCATGTGCCCGGCACCCACCCGGAGTTCACCCCCTTCGGTGACTTCACCGGCTGGGCCCGCGCCGCGGGCAAGCACAGCTACATCGGCTACGATACCGGCAAGGGGCCGAAGGAGAACGCCTCCAAGCTGCGTCTGGGCAAGGGCGATCCGCGTATCACTACTGCCCAGATGCAGAAGTACACCTGGGAGGGCGTCAATACCAACACCACCAAAACCCTGGTGGACGTGGCCCAGACGCTGCCCGAGGTATTGCCGGAAGGCACGCCGGCCGCCGACGTGATGAAGTACTGGCTGGATACGGCGCGCGCCATCGATGCCGAGCGCGGCGTTCACTGGGCCGAGGTCGATCCGGAGCACGTGGCCAGAAGCGGCACCGCCTGGCAGATCTTTCCCAACCAGCAGATCGGACACGCCGTCAACAACATGCTGTGCTATCAGGCGCGACCGTTCGGCCTCGATCCCGACAAGTGCTACTTTGAAGTGGCGGTGTACGAGCTGTATCCCGAGGGCGAGGCGCCGGAGACCGAATGGACCTATGCGCGACCCGAGGAGTTTCCCCATGTGCTGCAGCAGGACTTCTCCAACATGGCGGCGGTGCAGCAGGGCATGAAGAACGTCGGCTTTCGCGGCAACATTCCCAACCCGCGTGCGGAGGGGGCGGTGGTGAGCCTGCACCGCAACCTGGCCCGCTATCTGGGCACCGGCACGCCGCAGAAGCTCGACTGAGCCGACCTCGACCCGGCTGATGGCCTTGCGGTCGGCCGGGGAGCGTGTTGCCGCTCAGGCTCGGGCGGGTTTGACCTTGTCGGTCAGGCGGGTAGGGCCGATGTTGCTCTACCTGTCAGGCCAGCGGCTCTTCATCGGTCAGGCCAGTGCCTTGGTGCGGCGCATGCTCATGGAGTGTTTGAAGCGCGAGGCGGGGTGGGTGTTGATGGTGGCCTGGACAATCTCGCCCTCGCTGCTGGTGTAGATGCGTCGCACCTCCAGCGCCGGCGAGCCCTCTTTCACCTTGAGCTGGGTGGCGAGCGTTGGCGTGACCAGCGAGGCCGATATCTGCTGGTGCATCTCGACGATATTCTGGCCGAACATGTCCTCGATCAGCGGGAAGATAGGGCCGGTATGGCGCTGCAGCAGGCGTGCCACGGCGGCGAAGCGGGGGTTGATGTAGTACTCGGTGCGACAGGCCGGCGCTTCGGCTTCCCTGGCCTGGCGAAACCCGCACACCTGCAGCCATTCGCTGGCCTCGGGCAGGCCGGTCCGGGCGGCCAGCTTCTCGTCCATGCGGACCGTCCTGATGGATTCGATGGCCAGCCGCATGTCGGACACCACGGCCACCAGGTCGTCGATGGACATGACCTGTTGCATGTCATGGGAGCCGGAGCGCGGCGGCACCACCACGGTGCCGGCGCCCTGCCGGGAGGCCACCAGTCCGTCGTTGCGCAGCAGTCGCAGCGCCTCCCGCACCGTGTAGCGGCTCACCGAAAAGCGTTCGCACAGGCCGTCCTCGGTGGGCAGCTGTGAGCCGACCGGATAGATTCCACTGACGATCTCGTCCTTTAGGGTGCGCGCGATCTGCTGGTAGAGCGGTCCCGCCGTCCGTCGCGGGCTGGCTTCCGGTGCGTTGGGCCTGCTCGGGTGGGTCGCTTTCGGCTCCATGAGATCCTCGGGTGTCGGTCGCGTGGATAGTGCGCTGTTCGGCTTCGGTCCGCCGTCGCCCCGGCGCTCGCTCAATGCTCCATTATTGTCCGTACCAATCTGGACGATCAAGGGGTTTTCGGTGTCTATATTGCGATGAAAGACGATTTGTGTCAGTTTATACGTCTGGACATATAGTGCAGGTCTGGTACCTGTGTCTGAAGTCATGGCCGGCTCTGGGTGCTGTTTTCAGGGCGGGCCCACGGTCGCCCCGATGGGGATGCCGGCCGGAATTTACGGAGTGAGGATGCGATGAGTAACCACGGCAAGATTATCGAAACCGTTGAAGACCTGAACGAGGCCGTCACCTTTCCGGTCGAGGCCTACACCTCCGAAGAGTACGCTCGCGCCGAGCGGGATCGGCTGTGGCGCAAGGTCTGGTTGCAGGCGGGTCGGGTAGAGGATCTGCCCGATGTCGGCAGCTACATTACCTACGAAATCCTCGACGACTCGGTGGTGATCGTGCGCACCGCGCCGGACACCCTCAAGGCCTACCACAACGTATGCCCCCACCGCGGCCGCCGTCTGATCGATACCCCCGAGGGCGCTCGCAACGCCCGTGGTCGCATGAGCAAGTTCGTGTGTGGCTTCCACGGCTGGCAATTCAACCTGGAAGGCGAGAACACGCATATTCCGCATCAGGAGGACTGGCAGGGCGCGTTGTCCGGCTGTGATGGCCTGGCAACCGTCAAGCTGGACACCTGGGGCGGCTGGGTGTGGATCAACCTCGACCCGGAGTCCGGTTCGCTGCAGGAGTATCTGGGCGTCATCCCCGAAATGCTCGAGCCTTTCCAGCTGCAGAACATGCGTGTCCGCTGGCGCAAGTGGGTCATTTTCGACTGCAACTGGAAAGTGGCCCTGGAGGCCTTCAACGAAACCTACCACGTGCAGCAGACGCACCCGGAATTCAACAAGTTCGGCCAGTTCCGCGGCTGGGCCCGCGCCCATGGCCTGCACAGCAACATCGGTTATGAAACCCCCAAGGATGTGGATGGCAACCAGGCGGGCAAGCTGCGCATCGGCACCGGCGATGCGCGCCTGTCCACGGCCGAGATGCAGCTGTATACGTGGGAAAAGGCCAATACCAACACCACCCAGACCATGGTGGATGCGGCGTTGCGCCTGAAGGACGAGCTGCCGGAAGGTACTCCGCCCGGCGAGGTGTTGCAGCACTGGATCAAGTCGGCGCGACGCGACGACGAGGCCCGCGGCGTGGTGTGGCCGGAGGTGGACCCCGCGCACGTGGCCAAGAGCGGCACCGCCTGGCAGGTGTTTCCGAATTTCCAGATCGGCCACGCCGTCAACAACATGTTGTGCTACAGCGCCCGCCCCCACGGCACCAATCCGGATAAGTGTATCTTCGAGGCGGCGGTGTACCAGCTGTATCCGACCGGCGAGGAACCCAAGCCCGACTGGGAGTTCTGTCCGCCCACCGAGGAAGCCTGGTGCTATGTGCTCGGCCAGGACTTCTCCAACATGGCGGCGGTCCAGCAGGGCATGCATTCGCTCGGTTTCTCCGGTCCCAAGCCCAACCCCTACATGGAGCGCGCCACGGCCAACCTGCATCGCAACCTGGCGCGGTATATGGGTACGGGCCATCCGCGCAAGCTGAAGGGTGACTGAGGCAGCCTGTTGAGCCGGGCCGGTCGCCCTTGCCGGGCAACGGGTCGGCCCCATACCCGGCCGACCATGGGCAGCCAGGCGTTGCCCACGGTCGGCGTTCTTTCAATGATGAATCTATCTGGAGCATAAAGGCGTGAAGAAAACAGGTCCGCTGTCCGGCGTGCGCGTGATCGACCTGACGGCGATGGTGATGGGGCCCTACAGCACCCAGATCATGGCCGACATGGGCGCAGACGTCATCAAGATCGAGGCCCCGGCAGGTGACAATACCCGGTTCATTTCCGTGGGTCCCGAATCGGGCATGGGTGGCGTGTTCGTCAACGTCAATCGCGGCAAGCGCAGCGTGGTGCTGGATCTGCGCTCCGAGGCCGGCAAGAAGGATCTGCGCGAGCTGGTGCGCACCGCGGATGTGTTCATCCACTCCATGCGCGCCAAGGCCGTTGCCAAGCTCGGCTTCAGCTACGAAGACGTCAAGGCCATCAATCCCTCCATCGTGTACACCAACTGTTACGGCTACGGCCGCAACGGCCCGGATCGCGACCTGACCGCCTACGACGACACCATCCAGGCCGAGTGCGGACTGCCGGTGGTACAGCAGATGCTCACCGGCGAGGCCAACTACGTGGGCACCATCATGGCCGACAAGGTGGCCGGCCTGACGGCGCTGTACGCCACCACCATGGCTCTGTTCCACCGCGCCCGCACCGGCGAGGGGCAGGAGGTGGAGGTCAGCATGTTCGAGACCATGGCGTCCTTCATGCTGGTGGAGCACGCCAACGGCGCCATGTTCGACCCGCCCCTGGGGCCGGCGGTGTACCCCCGCGCCGTGGCACCCAACCGCCGCCCCTATCGCACCAGGGACGGCCACATCTCGGCGCTGGTCTACAACGACAAGCAGTGGTCGGCGTTCATCAAGGCGGTTCAGCCGGCGTGGGCGACCGAAGAATTCGATTCCCTGGAAAAGCGTGCCCGCCAGATCGACCGTGTCTACTTCCTGCTGGGCGAGACCTTTCTGGAACGCACCACCGCCGAGTGGCTCGAGCTGCTGCGCTCGCTCGATATTCCCGCCGCGCCGCTGCGCACGCCGGACGAGCTGTTCGACAACCCGCACCTCAACGCCGTGGGCTTTTTCGAGACGGTGGAATCACCCACGGGGCCGGTGCGCTTTCCCGGCGTGCCCACCTGGTTCTCGCGCACGCCCGGCCATGTGACGGGCCCGGCGCCGCGACTCGGTGAGCACACCGAAGAGGTGCTCAACTCGCTGGGACTCAGCGCCGAGGGCGAAGAGACCGAACCTCACCCGGACGACCAGCCCACCGATGTGGTCTGACCGAGTGGCTTGAGTCGAACCGGAGCTGCCCATTTCCCGCCCGAGTGGCGCCAACCTTTTGCCAAGGAGCAAGATCGTGGATTTTTCTCTTACCGAAGACCAGCGCAATATTCGCGAGGCCGTGCTTAAAATCTGCTCGCAGTTCAGCGATGAATACTGGCTCGAGCTCGACCACAAGGCCGAGTTTCCGTTCGAGTTTCACAAGACGATGGCCGAAGCCGGCTGGCTCGGCGTGGCCATGCCCGAGTCCGTGGGTGGTGCCGGCCTGGGCATCACCGAGGCGGCCATCATGATGCAGGCGGTGTCCGAATCCGGCGGCGGCATGACCGCTGCGTCGAGCATTCACGGGCCGGTGTTCAGCCTTGAGCCCATCGCCCTGTTCGGCACCGAGGAACAGCAGCAGCGCATGATCCCGCCGATTCTCTCCGGTGAGCAGAAAATGTGCTTCGCGGTAACCGAGCCGAACGTGGGTCTGGACACCACCAAGTTGAAGACCCGCGCCGAGAAGGTCGAGGGCGGCTACCGCGTCAACGGCGAGAAGATCTGGATTACCAACGCCCATGTGGCCGACAAGATGATGCTGCTGGCGCGCACCACGCCGCTGGAAGACTGCAAGCGCAAGACCGAAGGCCTGTCGCTGTTCTTCACCGATCTCGACCGCAGCAAGATCGAGCACCAGCTGATCCCCAAGATGGGGCGTCACGCCGTGGGCTCCAACATGCTGTTCATCGAGGACCTGTTCATTCCCGAGGAGGATCGCATCGGTGCCGAGGGCGACGGCTTCAAGATCATCCTCAAGGGCCTCAACCCCGAGCGCATCCTGCTGGGCGCGGAAGCCATTGGCCTCGGCCGCGTGGCCATCGAGAAGGCGGCCCGCTACGCTCGGGAGCGGGTGGTGTTCGATCGGCCCATCGGCATGAACCAGGGCATCCAGCACCCGCTGGCCAAGTGCTGGGCGCAGGTGGAGGCCGCCAACCTGATGGTGATGAAGGCCGCCACCCTGTTCGACAAGGGCGAGGAGTGTGGCGTCGAGGCCAATACCGGCAAGTACCTCGCCGCCGAAGCGGGTTTCGAGGCGTGCCACACCGCCATGCTGACCCTGGGTGGCATGGGCTACGCGCAGGAGTACCATGTGGAGCGCTATCTGCGGGAGGTGCTGATTCCGCGCACTGCGCCGGTGAGCCCGCACATGATCCTCAACTTCCTCGCCGAGAAAGTGCTGGAGTTGCCCAAATCCTACTGAGCCCAACCTGATTCGAGGGAATCCTTGGCCATGCAAGACACGACAATCAAGATGCGCTCCTGGCTGTTCGCCCCCGGCGACAGCGAGCGCAAGATGGAGAAAGCCGCCGCCGGGTCGGCCGATATTGTTATTTTCGATCTCGAAGACGCCGTCGCCGAAGAAGAGAAACCCAGGGCCCGTGAGTTGGTGTCGTCTTTCCTGGCGGGCCAGTCCGCCGAGGCGCGCCGCCGCCTCTGGGTACGGGTCAACCCCCTCGACGGGCCCCACACCCTGACCGACCTCGCGGCGGTGATGCCCGGCGCACCCGGCGGCATCATGTTGCCCAAGTCCCGTGGCCGCCACGATGTGGAGGTGCTGGATCACTACCTGTTGGCACTGGAAGTGGCCAATGGCATCGAGCCGGGCTCGACCCGGGTGCTGGTGCTGGTGACCGAAACCGCCGAGGGCATGCTCAACACCGGCGTCTACAAGGATGCACCACGGGTGATTGCACTGAGCTGGGGTGCCGAGGATCTGGCCGATGACCTGGGCGCCAGCGAGAACCGCAACCCGGACGGCAGCTACGGATTCACCTACGAGCTGGCGCGCAGCATGTGCCTGCTGGGCGCGGCCGCCGCCGGCGTGGCCGCCATCGAAACCATCCAGGGCGACTTCAAGGATCTCGACGGCCTGCGCCAGCGCGCCGAGAAAGTGCGCCGCGACGGTTACCGCGGCATGCTCGCCATCCATCCGGCCCAGGTGGACGTGATCAACGAGGCCTTTACCCCGAGCGAGGAAGAGCTGGCCGCCGCGCAGGAAATCGTCGACCTGTTTGCCGCCAACCCCGGTGCCGGCACCATCGGCTACAAGGGAGCCATGCTCGACCGCCCCCATCTGGCCCGCGCGCGCAACCTGCTGGCACAGGCGTGCCGGCTATGAGCGGCTCGACTCCTTCTGTCGTCACCGATATGGACCAGTTGAACCTGGGCGATTACCTGCGCCCCGGCGACCGCATTGTCATGGGCCAGGCCTGCGGCGAGCCCACCTCGCTGGTGGAGGCGCTGATCGAGCAGGGCAGCGCTATTGGCCACCTGTCGGCCTTTATTGCCACCAGCTTTTCCGGTCTGTTCAAACCCGAGACGGCCGAGAGTTTTGCGCTGTCCAGCATGGGCGCCATCGGTGCGCTGCGCAGCATGACCAAGGCCGGAAAGCTGTCGGTGATCCCGGTGCATGTGAGCCAGGTAGGCCCCATGATCGAGGCCGGCCTGATCGGTTGCGACGTGGCCATGATCCAGGTGAGCCCCGCCGATGCCAACGGCAACCACAGCTGCGGCCTGATCAGTGACCACGTGCGCGCCGCCGTCGATCGGGCGCGGGTGGTGATCGCCGAGGTGAACGACCAGGTGCCCTTTACCATGGGCGAGACTATTGCCGCTAGTGAGATCGATGTAGCGGTGCAGGTGTCGCGCACGCCGGTGGAGGTGCCGGCGGCGAAGATCGGCGAGCTCGACGAAGCCATCGCCCGTCACTGCGCGGCCTACATCGGCGACGGCTCGGTGATCCAGACCGGTGTGGGTGCCGTGCCCGACGCCATCCTGCGCCTGCTGCACGACCGCAAGGATCTCGGCGTCCACTCCGGCATGCTCGGTGACGGCCTTGTGGATCTGGTGGAAGCCGGTGTCATCACCAACGCCCGCAAGGAAATCGACCGGGGTGTGTCCGTCAACGGCGCCCTGATCGGGACTCAGCGTCTGTACCAATGGGCTCACAACAACCCGGCCATGCGCATGTGCGCCACCCGCTACACCCACGATGCCGCCGTGCTGGCGCAGCTGTCGCGGCTGGTGACCATCAACTCCGCCATCGAGGTGGATCTCACCGGACAGGTGAATGCGGAGCAGAGCGGGGCGGCCTATCTCGGTGGCACCGGTGGCCAGGTGGACTTCGTGCGCGCCGGTGCTCGCTCGCCCGGTGGTCGCGCCATCATCGCCCTGTCGTCCACCGCCAAGGGCGGCACCATCAGCAAGATCACACCGAGCCTCTCCGGCCCGGTCACCACCGCCCGCACCGAGGTGGATGTGATCGTCACCGAGTTCGGTGCCGCGGAACTCAAGGGGCAGACGCTGGCCGAGCGCACCCGTCGCCTGATCGCCATTGCCCACCCCGACTTTCAGGAAGCGCTCGAGCGCGAGGCCCATACCATCCAGCAGCGAGGATTCTGATGAGCGACGCCGTACTGTTCGATGCCCGGGAGGACGGCATCGCCGTCATCACCATCAACCGTCCCGACTCCCGCAACTGCCTGAGTCATGAGGTGCGCGAGGGCCTGCGCAGTGCCTGGGAGCGCTTTGAACACGACGACGCCCTGCGCGTCGCCATCCTCACCGGTTCCGGCGAGAAGGCGTTCTGTGCCGGCGGCGATCTCAAGGAGATGGTGGAGCGCGGCCTCAAGGTACCGCCGCGCGAGATGTTTCCGCTGCCCTACGACAACATCGAGCTGAGCAAGCCCACCATCGCCGCAGTCAACGGCGTGGCCTTCGCCGGTGGCTGGATGATCGCCCAGGCCTGCGACCTGTGCGTGGCCAGCACCAGCGCCAAATTCGCCATCACCGAGGTCAAGGTGGGTCGCGGCTCGCCTTGGGCGGCGCCGCTGATCCACATGATTCCGCAGCGCATCTTCATGGAGATTGTCCTCACCGGCAAACCCATCACCGCCCAGCGCGCCTACGAGATCGGCCTGGTGAACCGTCTGGCGGAGCCCGCCGAGCTGATGGACAAGGCACTGGAGCTGGCCGCCGAGATCCTCGAGGGCGCGCCGCTGTCGGTGAAGGCCGCCCGCGAGACGGTCATGCTGTCCACCGAGATGGGGCGCGGCGCCGCCCTGCAGGCGGCCCGGGCGGCCCACGAGTACACCTACAACAGCGAGGATGCCCAGGAGGGTCCGCGCGCCTTTGCCGAGAAGCGCAAGCCGCAGTGGAAGGGCCGCTGAGAGCACCGGGCGGGAAGTTTCCGTTGGCTGCTTCCACCGCCGTCAGACGCTCGGCCAAGTAACCTATTACAAACCTTAACTTCAGGAGAAACACCATGAGTGTGGCAGGTAAAACCACCATCGTGACCGGCGGTGCCCAGGGCATCGGCTTTGCCATCAGTCAGCGTTTTGCCCGCGATGGCGCCGCTGTGGCCGTATGGGATATCGACGAAGCCGCGGCCCAGCGCGCCGCGGATGAGCTGGTGGCCGCCGGTGGCAAGGCGATCGCCTGCCGCGTGGATGTGTCCGACCGCGCCCAGATCGAGGCCGCGGTGGCCAAGGTGCGCGAGGCCTTCGGGCCGATCAGCATTCTGGTCAACAACGCCGGGATCTCCGGTTTCACGCCCTTCCTCGACATGACCGAGGAAGCCTGGGACCGCATGATGAACATCAACCTCAAGGGCGTGTTCTTCTGCACCCAGTCGGTGCTGCCCGACATGCTGGACGCCGGCTGGGGCCGCGTGGTGAACGTGTCTTCCTCCAGCGCCCAGTCCGGTGCGCCCATGATGAGCCACTATGTGGCCTCCAAGGGTGGCGTCATCGGCTTTACCAAGTCGCTGGCGCAGGAATTCGCCGCCAAGGGCGTGACCTTCAACAACGTGCCGCCCGGTTTCGTGGACACCCCGCTGTTGCGCGCGACCCTGGGCGACGACATGATGAACGCCCAGATCCAGTCCTCGCCCATGAAGCGCATCGGCCGTCCCGAGGACATCGCTGCAGCCTGTGCTTTCCTCGCCTCCGACGACGCCGGCTACATCACCGGCCACACCCTCAGCGTCAACGGTGGGCGGTATTCCAACTGAGGATGCCCGGCACGGACGGCGGGGTGTCGCCCCTTCTCCGTGCCGATCTTGCCCTCCGGGGTAGAGCCGTATCGGTGCCCGATTGCCGAAGCTGGGTCCGCCTGATTGCTCAGGGCGCTTGTCAGGGACCCTGCCTGTATGGTACTAATCGCCAT
>JBJHAZ010000023.1:0-14805 GCA_050485225.1 Gammaproteobacteria bacterium | reverse complement strand
GGTGCCGATGGTCATGCCGGCGGCGATCACCAGACCGATGTGGTTGCGCGCCACGGCGCCCGGGCCGCTGGCGATCACCAGCGGGATGACAGCCACCACGATCGCTGCCGTGGTCATCAGTACCGGTCGCAAGCGGACTGCTGCCGCTTCGATGATGGACTCCTCGAAGGCCATTCCCTGCTCCTGCAGGCGGCGGGCAAAGTCCACGATCAGGATGCCGTGCTTGCTGATCAGGCCCACCAGCGTAATCAGACCCACCTGGCTGAACAGGCTGAGGGTGGCAAAATCCAGGCAGAGGAAGATCAGCGCGCCGCACAGGGACATGGGCACGGTCACCAGAATTACCAGCGGATCGCGCAGGCTTTCGTACTGGGCCACCAGAAACAGGTAGATGGTCAGCAGCGCCAGCAAAAAGGCAAACAGCAGCGCGTTGCCGGCCTGCAGGAAGGCCCGGGCCTGACCGGCGTAATCGACGCTGTAGCCGGTGGGCAGCATGCGCTGCTGGGTTTCATCGAGGTATTCCAGCGCCCGCTGCATGGACACGCCCGGTGACGGGAACAGGGAGATGGACGCGGTGTTGAGGCCGTCGAACTGTTTCAGGCCGCGCGGCTGGGCTTCGAGGCGGGTGTCCGCAATGGCGCCCAGCGGGATGCTGTCGCCGCTGCCGGTACGCACGTAGTACTGGTTGAGCCAGTTGCGGTCGGTGCGCTGCTCCGGGTGGGTCTGCGGGATGACCTTGTAACTCTCGCCCTCGAAGCTGAACCGATTGATGTACCCCTCGCCCAGCATGGACGACAGGGTCACACCGATATCCGCCATGCTGATGCCCAGCTCACCGGCGCGGTCGCGGTCGATCTCGACCAGCACCTGCGGCTCGGAGAACTTGAGGTCACTGGCGGCAAAAAGGAAGTTGCCGCTGGCGCGCAATTCCTGCAGGAGTTGGTCACTGACTTCATTGAGGTGACGATAGTCCTCGGTGGTCCGCACCGCGAGCTGGATGGGAATGGTGCCGGCACCCGCCGCAGGTGAAATGTCGATGATAAAGACGTTCGCCTCGATACCGGGAATCTCACTCACCGCCCTCTGGGCCTGGTGGCTGATCTCCATGACGGTGAAATCCCGCTCGTCCCAGGGGGCAATCTCGGCCACCGCCATGGAGGCGCCATCCCCCAGCAGACCCTCGAAGCGCAGGGAACCGGCAAACCCGGGCCACTCACCCATGGCCGCCTCGATGGCATCGCCTTGCAGGGTCTTGTAGTCCTCGCTCATGTGCGGCGGCACCGAGTAGGCCATGTGGATGTAGCCGGTATCCTCCAGGGGCACCAGCTCCTGATCCGACAGCAGGAACATCACGGGAATGGTGACCATGATCACCACGGCGGTGAACAGCCAGATGGCGCGGTAGCGGATGGCGCCGGCCAACGAAGCGGCGTAGCGTCGCCGCAGCCCGTCGAAGCGCTGGTCAAGCCAGTGGGCAATGGAGTGATCCGCCTCCCGCTTGAGAATGCGCGAACTGAGCATGGGCGACAGGGTCAGCGCCACCACACCGGAGATGGCCACAGCGCCGGCCAGGGTGAACACGAACTCGGCGATCAGGTCACCGCTCAAGCCCTCCATGAAGCCCACCGGCAGGAACACCGCCACCAGCGTCAGGCTCATGGCGATCACCGGGCCGATCACCTCCCGGGCACCCACCAGCGCCGCCTGGATGGGTGTCTCGCCGTTCTCGATATGACGGTGGATGTTCTCCACCACCACGATGGTGTCGTCCACCACCAGCCCGATGGCGATCACCAGCGCGAGCAGGGTAAACAGGTTGAGGGAGTAACCGAGCATCCACATGACCAGAAACGTCCCCACCAGCGACAGGGGAATGCTGATCAGCATGATGAGCACGGAGCGCGGATTGCCGAAGAACAGCAGCGCGATGAACGCGACGATGGCCAGCGCCTCGAAGATGGTGCGGGTCACTTCGTTGAGCGCACGGGCAATGAACTGGCTGACGTCGTAGAAGACTTCCAGCTCCATGGTGGGCGGCAACTGGGCTTGCAGGTCGTCCACCGCCTGACGAACGCTGCGGCTCAGCATCAGCGGATTGGAATCCGGCGTCATGCTGACGCCCACCAGCAGCCCCGGCTGGCCGTCCACATAGCCCTTGGTGCGTACCGGCTCGGAGGTCAGCTCCACGGTGGCCACGTCGCGCACCCGGATCACCGACCCCTGCTGCTGGCGAATGACGATATTGGCAAAGTCGCTGGCGGTGTTGATGTCGGTGGCGGCACGCACCGGTTGCACTACCAGCGCGTCGCGCACTTCGCCGGCTTCGCTGATGTAGTTGTTCTGCCGGATGGCCTGCTCCAGCTCGGCGGCGGTAACATTGACCGCGGCCATACGCACCGGATCGAGCCAGACCCGCATGGCAAAGGGGTGTTCGCCGATGGTCACCAGGCCGGCCGCGCCCTCGGCCATGAACAGGGTCGGACGCACCACGCGGTAGTAGTATTCGGTGACCTGTTCCGGGCTCATGTCCCGGTCCTGCATCTGCACCCATACCGGCGGGGAGTCGGTGGACAGCTTGGAGATCACCGGCTCCAGGGCGTTGGGGGGCAGCTCGCCCTTGACCGAGGCCACCTTGCCGATCACATCGGTCATCAACTGGTCGGTGCTGTGGCCCTTGTTGGCGTAGATGGTAATGCTGGAGCGACCGTTACTGGTGGACGAGGTGTAGTAGTCGATGCCCTCGGCACCCACGACCGCACGCTGGATCGGCCCGGTAATGAACCCCTGTACCGTGTCGGCGGAAGCACCGGGGTAGGCCGTGGTGATGGTGACCCCCGCGCCCTCCACATAGGGGTAGGGACGCAGGTCCAGATAGCTCCAGGCGAGCAGACCGAACACCAGGATCAGGGCATTGAGTACCCACGCCAGCAGCGGCCGGCGGATGAAGATGTCGGTAAAGCGCATCAGTCGGACTCCACCGCACCCGCCCGATCACCCAGTACCTCGGGATTGGCCACCGCCACCGGCGTGCCCTCGAGCAGGCGGTGCTGGGTGTCGCGCGCCACCACCTGGCCGGGCTCGACGCCGTTGACCGCCACCAGCCCGTCGCGCAGCTCGTCGGTGCTGACCACGCGACGGCGCGCCACCCAATCACCGTCCTGTGCCTCGTCCGTGCCGCGTTCCAGCACATACACGGTCTCGCCGTAGAGGGAGAAGGCCACCGCCTCGCGCGGCAGGGTCACCACGTCGCGGGCCTCGTCCAGAATCACCGTGGCGCTGGCAAACATGCCGGGCAACAGCAGCCCGTCGCTGTTGTCCACCTCGGCCCGAATCAGCACATTGCGGGTGGTGGTCTGCACCACCACGTCCACAAACCGGATCTCGCCGACAAACTCGCGCTCGCCGTGGCTGGGCACCCGGAACACCACCCGCTGGCCCGGCTGCAGCCGTTCCAGCTCCTTCGCCGGCAGGTTCAGATCCAGGTACAGCTGGTCCAGTGCCTGCAGCCCCATCACGATGTCGCCCGGCTCCAGGTAGTGGCCCTCGGCGAGATTGTGGATGCCCACGGTGCCATCGAAGGGCGCGCGAATGGTCTTCTTGGCGATGGTGGCCTGGGTCTGCTCCACCAGTGCCTCGGCGGCCTCGAACTCGGAGCGGCTGCCGTCGAACTGATCCTCGGAAATCAGGTTGCGCTCGAACAGGGAGCGGTCCCGCTCGAAATCCCGCTGCACCTTCAACAGCCGGGCGCGGGCACTTCTGAGGGTGGCCTGTTCGATGGTGTCGTCCAGCTCCACCAGCACGTCGCCCTGCGCCACCGACTGGCGGGACTGCACATGCAGCCGACGAATCACGCCCCCCAACTCACTGCGAACGTCGATGCCGGCGCGCGCCCGCAGCGAGCCGATGGCGGCCAGGCGCTGGTCCCACACCGCCGCCTCGGCCACCGCGGCATTGAGGTGCACGGCGGGCATGCCCATGTTGGCGAGGTGATCGCGGATCATCGCCTGCTTGAACAGTTTGAAACCAATGACACCGCCGAACACGACGGCCAGGACCACGACGGCCAGCAACGAGCGCTTGAGCATGGGGAATTGCAAATCCTTTTTCGTTATCGGTAATCCGGGCGAGGGGACACTCCGGTAACGCCTATTAGATCACGGAAAAAGCGAATTGCCCAAGACCGCGTCGCTCACCACTGCTCGCGACCCGACACCAGGATGTGCACCGCCCGTGCGACCCACTGCTCGCGCTCGTCGTCCGTCACCGTCCGGTTGGTGAGCAGCACGTTGATGTACCAGCCGCGAATCATCAGGATGAACAGCTCCGCCACCGAGCGGGCATCAGCGCATGCCAGACCGTCCTCGGCCGCGCGGGCACGCAGGAAATCGGTGATGCGCTGCACCCCCAGCTCGTTGCGTTCCGCTGCCGCCAGGCCCAGCTCGGGAAAGCGGCTGGACTCGCTGTAGAGCAGGCGGTTCACACCCAGGGTTTCGCGCTGCAGGCTCAGCGCCAGCATGTGGTTGGCGTAGGCTCTGAGGCCGCTCTCCAGATCCAGCCAGCGGCCCTGCGACTGCAACACCAGCGCCGGCTCCAGGCTGCCCACCTGGCGGCTCACAATGGCGCGAAACAGCGCCTCCTTGGAGGGATACCGGGAATACAGGGTCGTCTTGGAGACACCGGCAGCCGCCACGATTCGGCTCATGGAGGCGGCACCGTAGCCGTGTTCGAGAAACTCCTCCAGGGCGATGGATAACAGCCGCTCTTCCAGTCTGACGGCGTCCTCCGGCGTCGGGCGCCCCCGGGAGCGGCGCTTGGCGGGGCGGGTTCCGGTCCTGGCAGTCATGAGGTCGGCCCCTTACCGACCCATGCCGGCTACGTTGATGGGGCCACCCACGCTGGTGCCGCCATCCACCGGCAGCACATGGCCCGTGATCTGAGCCGACAGGTCGCTGGCCAGGTAGAGGGCCGCGTTGGCCACGTCCTCCGGGGTGCCCTGCCTCGGCAGCGGCTGGGTGAGGCGGATGCGCTCGGACATGTCGTAGAACGTCATGCCGGCGGGAATGTGGCCCGGTGCGATGCAGTTGACGCGGATGCCGTGCTTGCCCAGATCGAGCGCGATGGAGCGGGTGAAATGGATCACCCCCGCCTTGGCCGCGCGGTAGCTGATCAACGGCAATCCCGGCTTGATACCCGCCAGCGACGCGGTGTTGATGATGACGCCGCCACCGTGGTCGGCCATATACCGCGCGGCGCACTGGCTGCCGATCATCACACCGTAGAGATTGACCTGGATGACCCGGTCGAAATCCTGCAGGTCGTCCTCGAGAAAGCTGTAGTGAGCCGCCCCGCTGATGCCGGCATTGTTCACCATGATGTCCAGCCCACCGAAGCGGGCGACGGCAAAGTCCACCAGCGCCTGCACTTCGTCCGCCTGCGACACATCGGTGCGCCGGAATACCGCCGCCACTCCCAATGCCCCAGCCAGCGCCTCGCCGGCTTCGGTGTTGACGTCGGCAATCACCACCCGGGCGCCCTGCTCGACAAACCGTTCCACGGTTGCCCGCCCCAGTCCGCTCGCCCCACCGGTAACGATCGCCACCTTGCCGGCCAATAGCTGCTCCATGTGCGGTCCTCAGCTCGACGGAATCTGGTCAGCCATCTTCTCCACCAGCGGCCACAGGACTTCCTCGGCGTGAATGGTGCAGAAGTACTCATTGACCTGCTTGATCCTGCCGTCGGCCAGCCGGAACACCATGCAGTACTCGTTGTGGTAGGGCTTGCCTTCGCAGGTGGTACCGCTGCCGGTGAACTCCACCACCACCTGATCGCCCGCCGCCACCACGTTCTGGATGTCGGGGCGAAGCCCGGTGGGCAGCAGGGTCTTGAAGGCGGCGATGGTGCCGACAATGGTGTCGAAGGTGCGCACGCCGGCAAAGTGGCCGAAGCCCTTGGCCAGGGTAAAGGCGTCGGGGGCCAGACAGGTGGCGGCGGTCTCGGGATCGCCCACCCCCATCGCCTCGATAAACCGCAGTACCACGGCCTTGTTCTGATCGCTCATCGCATTGCTCCTGTTATGGTGATTCGACCCGGTAGTGACGGGAATGGCCGAAGGTTCAGCCCCGGCGAAACAACCGGCGCCAGAGCCGGCCCAGCCAATGACCGATGGCCTCCAGGCGGTAGGACGCCCCACCGCGCGACCCATCGGGCACCAGATCCGGCGACTCCCCGGGCACCGCCTCAAGGGTCCCGCTTTCGATCTCGGCCTTGAGCCGTCCGGAAAAGGTTTTCGCCAGCTGCGGCAACAGCGGCTTGCTCATCGCCTCCCACATGGGTGCCATGGAGCCGGTGCCGGCCACCTCCAGCGCCAGGTGGACGGTCGTGGCACCGGCGTCGGTGGCGGTCGCCGTGTAGCTGCCGCGACCTTCCACCGGGTCCGTCTCGAGCCGGTAGGTGAAGTTCACCCGCTCGGGGCCGTCCCAGGCTGCCACGGTAACCAGCACCTTCACGGTCTTTACCAGTCCGCCCGCCCCCACCTTGATGGTCCAGCGCGATTCGTGCTCGTTGATGACCTCACAGTCCTGGCAGCCGGGAAACAGATTGGCCCAGCGGCGAATGTCCTGAACATAGTCCCAGACGGTATCAATGCGGGCGTCGATGGCGATGGCGTGTTCGGCCTGAATCATGACAGGACTCCGCCGCGCCGCTCGATTTCCCTGTCCAGCAGATCGCTCGGCTGGCCGGCGGCGTGACGCCCCGCCAGATAGCCGTGGGTCATGCCCCGCGCGTTGGTGATGCCGCTCTGCATCAGCGCGCCGTTGTCGAACCGGACCGCCGAATTGCCGGCCACATACAGGCCCTCGATGGGCTGGTTGTGCCAGTCCACCGCCCGGCAGTGGGGGTCGGCCACGATGCCGGCGGCGGCGATTCCGCCACCGGCCATGCGGTGCAGCCGTACGGCGAAGAACGGCGGCTTCAGCAGCGGCCCGAGATTGGCGTTGGGCTTTTGTGCAGGGTCGCCGCACATGAGTGCGCCCCAGGGGTAGGTGCCGCGCCGGAACTCCGGGTCTTCACCCTGCTCGCTGTAGCGGTTGAACGTGGCGATGGTGTCCGCCAGCCCCTCGGCGTCGATGCCCGTCTCGCGGGCCAGCGCTTCGATGGAGTCGGCGGTGACGCCCATGGATTCGGGGATCTCCTGGCCCGGCATCAGCGAGCCGAAGGGGTACTTCTCCCGCGCCTGGCTGTCGAACACCGCCCAACAGGGGTAATTGGCGTAGTCCTGGGTCATGCCGTCAATCACGTCCAGACCGAAGTAGACCGAGCGGTAGAAGGCCTCGTTGGCAAAACGCCGGCCGGCGCGATTGACCACAATGGTGTGCGGCAGCCCCATGAACGGCAGCGCGCCGCGCCACAGGGGTACGCCCTCCTCCTGCTCCTCGCCGGGCACATGAAAGCCCAGCATGGACACGTCCGGCACGCGCCCGATGCGCGCCCCCACCGGCCCGGCCAGCCGCAGGTGGGCGCCGTCGATGGTGTCCATCACCATCGAGACCGGATCGAGCTGCTGGCCCAGTGTACGGGCGAAATCGCGGTTGCGCTCATAGCTGCTCACCGCAATCACCACGCCACGGTTGGCCCGGACGAACAGGTCGGCGCCGTCGCGGGTGGCGCGCACGCCCACCACCCGGCCGCCGTCCACGATCAGTTCCTCCACATTCACACCCGTGTGCAGAGGAATGTCGCGATCGAGCGCGCCCTTGACGAAATACGCCGCCAGCCCGGGGCCGGCACAGCGCTCGTCCTTCGCCAGTCGCTCGGCCATCACGCTGTAGTCCCAGTGGATCATGTTGGCGAGGCCGCCGTTATCGAAGATGTCCTCGTGGGTCATGCTGTAGGGCACGTGGGGCGACACCCGCGTGCGGTGCTGCCACTCGCCGAGCGACTCGGCGGCAAAGGGCAGCGCCTCCAGGCAGCGGCCCTCGGCGGTGGCTTCGGGGTTGTGCGGGTAGTAATAGTCCGGCAGGTGGCGCACCACGCACATCTTCAGGCCGATGGTCTGCTCGAAGTACCGCAGTGCCACCGGCGCATGAATGGCCTGGTTGAGAATCGCCACATCGTCGCTGAAGTTCATGCCCAGACTTTTGACGTAGCGAAACCCGCTGTCCACCGAATCCTCGATGCCCAGCTCCGCCTGCAGGTGATTGCCGGGAATCCACACCTCGCCCATGGAAAACGCTGTCACGCCGCCCACCTGATCGGAGCGCTCCAGCACCAGCGCGCTGGCACCGTGGTCGTGGGCCGTGATGGCCGCGCACAGGCCGCCGGCCCCCGAGCCGATGGCCACCACATCCGCTTCGAGATCCCAGCGGTCGGGAAGGGTCTTGGTCATGTCTCAATCCTGATGATGTCTGTGCATTTATCGTGTTATCGGGCGCTGCAGTTGTGGTGCGTACCAGCACGGGGCCGGCGGGCGCGTCAGGCGAACGGCTCCTCACCCACCAGCGTGGTCCGGTGCATCACCCGCCCACTGTCCAGCGGATAGGGCTCCACCCGGTGCAGCACACCGGTATTGTCCCAGACCACCAGATCGCCGGGCGTCCACGAGTGACGGTAGACGAAGCGGGGCTGGGTGGTCCAGTCCAGCAGCTCCTGCAACAGGGCGTCGCTCTCGCGGCGCTCCATGCCCTCGATGTGGTCGGCATGACAGCCGATCACCAGCGACCGCCGCCCGGACCGGTGCGTCCACACCAGGTTGTGGGTCTTGTCGGGCAGGCTGCGCCAGTAAGCCAGGTTCTCCTCGGTGGCTTCCACCCCGGCCCGGCGCATCGACGTCTCCACGCTGTGCACCACCCGCAGCCCCTCGATACGCGCCTTCATCGCCTCCGGCAGCGCCTCGTAGGCCGCATAGGAGTTGGCGAACTCCGTCTGGCCACCGGTCTCCGACAGGGTCTGTGCCGTCAACAGCGTGGCAAAGGGCGGCGTGTGGTCGTGGGTGCCGTCGATGTGCCACAGGAACGAGCCCTTGAGGTAATCGGCACGGCGGTTGGCCTCGCGGTCGAGCGTAATCCGATAGATGCCCCGGTCGCCCTCCTGACGCACCGTGCCCAACAAGCCACCCAGCGCCACCTGTTCCTCATTGCTCGCGCCCAGCGCCTTGAACACCAGCACCCCGCGCTCCACCAGCCATTGCCGCAACGTCTGGCCTGCGTCAGGCGCCTGCAGCGCCTGCCGGCTCATTTCCACCCGGGCGCCAATGGCACCGGCCAACGGTTGTATGTTCAGCATCACTTCACCAGCGGTAAGGGATCATGCCTCAATAGTACACATCCGTACGTTTAAGTCAAACGACACTCCCAGCCGCGCCCCAACCACCGCCGGCACGTCACTCTCAAGCTCATCAACACCCGCCCCACGGCTATCCGGTTCCCTTGCTCCCTGCTTTTTGGCACTCTTGCAGGCTTCCGGCCCGCCGTCCGCGCCACGCACGCCCTACCCTGCGACACGCGCTGCCGCATCACGCGGTAGACTCGCTGATACCAACCCCGTCAGCCGCTCACCCACTGCGGGCATCCGGCCGATCACGACCCGGCCGACCAAACAACGAGAGAGTCATGAACAACACGGAACAGCAATTCCTCAAAGCCCTGGACGACAAGCTCTGGAAAGCCGCCGACAAGCTCCGCGCCAACCTGGATGCCGCCAACTACAAGCACGTGGTGCTGGGGCTGATCTTTCTCAAGTACGTCTCCGACGCCTTCGAGGAGCGCCAGGAAGAGCTGCTGGAACGGTTCAAGGATGAGAACGACGACATCTACTACCTGCCGCCGGAAGACTACGACAGCGACGAGGACTACCAGCAAGCCCTGCTGGAAGAGCTGGAAGTGCTGGACTACTACCGCGAAGCCAACGTGTTCTGGGTGCCCAGGCCGGCCCGCTGGAGCACCCTGAAAGAGAAAGCCGTGCTGCCCGTGGGTAGCGTGCTCTGGCAGGAGGAGCCCTCAGCAGGAGGAAAGCCCGGTAACGACGTCAAGTTGCGCTCCGTGTCCTGGCTGATCGACAACGCTCTGGAGGAGATCGAGAAGAGCAACGCCAAGCTCAAGGGCATCCTCAACCGCATCAGCCAGTATCAGCTGGACAACGACAAGCTGCTGGGCCTGATCAACACCTTCTCCGACACTTCCTTCACCCGGCCGGTGTTCGAGGGCGAGAAGCTGAGCCTGCACAGCAAGGACATCCTCGGCCATGTGTACGAATACTTCCTGGGCCAGTTCGCCCTCGCCGAAGGCAAGCAGGGCGGCCAGTATTACACCCCCAAGAGCATCGTCACCCTGACCGTGGAAATGCTCGAACCCTACTCCGGCCGCGTGTACGACCCGGCCATGGGCTCCGGCGGCTTCTTTGTCTCCAGCGACAAGTTCATCGAGGAACACGCCAAAGAGCAGCACTACGACGCCAGCGAGCAGAAAAAGCACATCTCCGTGTACGGCCAGGAGTCCAACCCCACCACCTGGAAACTGGCCGCCATGAACATGGCCATCCGTGGCATCGACTTCAACTTCGGCAAGAAGAACGCCGACACCTTTCTGGACGACCAGCACCCGGACCTGCGCGCCGACTTCGTGATGGCCAACCCACCTTTCAACATGAAGGACTGGTGGAGCGAATCCCTGGCCGAAGACAGCCGCTGGAAGTACGGCACCCCGCCCAAGGGCAACGCCAACTTCGCGTGGATGCAGCACATGATCCACCACCTGGCACTCACGGGTAGCATGGCCCTGCTGCTGGCCAACGGCTCCATGAGTTCCAACACCAACAACGAAGGCGAGATTCGCAAGCGCCTGGTGGAAGAAGATCTGGTGGAATGCATGGTCGCCCTGCCCGGCCAGCTGTTCACCAACACCCAGATCCCGGCCTGCATCTGGTTCCTGACCCGGGACAAGACCAACGGCTTGGTGCGCAATGAGAAGAAGCGCGACCGCAGAGGAGAATTCCTGTTCATCGACGCCCGCAACCTCGGCTTTATGCGCGATCGCGTGCTGCGGGACTTCACCAACGACGACATCGCCAGGATCGCCGACACCTTCCATGCCTGGCAGCGTGGTGATGGCTATGAGGATGTCGCCGGCTTCTGCAAATCCGCCAGCCTGGACGAAATCAAGAAGCACGACTTTGTACTGACCCCGGGGCGATATGTAGGTGCTCAGGAGCAGGAGGACGATGGCGAGCCCTTTGCCGAGAAGATGGCGAGGTTGACTGGGAAGCTGCGGGAGCAGTTTGCTGAGAGTGACCGGTTGGAGACGGAGATTAAGCGCAATCTTGGGGGGCTGGGTTTTGAACTATAAATTCTCGGTTCCTCAGGATTGGAACGAGTCACAGCTACAGGACTACTGTTTCAAAGTAGCCGACGGAACTCACGACTCTCCCAAAAAAACTGAGCAAGGCAAGCTTCTAGTAACGTCAAAAAACATCATCGGTGGCACACTCGACCTTTCAAGGTCTTACCGAATTTCCGAAGAAGATTTCAATGATGTGAATCGAAGAAGCAAAGTCGATAAAAACGATGTGTTGCTATCTATGATCGGCACCGTTGGCGAGGTTTGCATAATTGAGAGCGAGCCTGACTTTGCAATCAAGAACGTGGGATTGCTCAAAAACCAAGACCCATTGAAAGCCAAATGGCTCTTTTTCTACCTGACTTCTCCCCAAGCACAAGCCCAAATCAAAGAACGTCTACGAGGGACAACACAGCAATATTTACCATTAGGCGAGATACGCAAATTCCCGATTATCTACCCTAGGTCGCGCACTGAAATGCAGGAGATTGTCGGAGTGCTCGCGGCCTTACAGGACAAAATCCAACTCAACCACCAAATCAACCAAACCCTCGAACAGATGGCCCAGGCCATCTTCAAAAGCTGGTTTGTCGATTTCGAGCCGGTCAAAGCCAAGATCGCCGCACTGGAAGCCAGCGGCAGTAAGGAAGACGCCCTGCTCGCCGCCATGCAGGCCATCTCCGGCAAAGACGAAGCGGAGCTAACCCGTCTCCAGGCCGAACAGCCCGAGCAATACGCCGAACTCCGCGCCACCGCCGAGCTGTTTCCGTCGGCTATGCAGGAAAGTGAGTTGGGGGAGATTCCGGAGGGGTGGAGCGTCAGTCAAATTGGCGATGACGTAACGGTCGTAGGTGGTGGGACTCCATCCACCAAAAACCCAGGTTTTTGGGAGAATGGCGAGATCAACTGGACATCTCCCAAAGACCTATCGAATCTCGCGGACAAGGTGCTCGTCGAAACCGAGCGCAAAGTGACCGAAGCCGGTCTTGCGAAGATTAGTTCTGGACTGTTGCCAGTCGATACCGTGCTCATGTCATCAAGGGCACCCGTTGGGTATCTGGCTTTGGCCAAGATACCTGTAGCAGTAAACCAAGGCTATATCGCGATGAGATGCGAAAAGGCACTAAGCCCCGAGTTCGTCATTCAGTGGTGTTCAGCACACATGGACGAAATCAAAAGCAGGGCTAGCGGGACTACTTTCGCAGAGATTAGTAAAACGAACTTCAAAGTCATCCCGGTAGTGGTACCGTCAGAGCCACTGATTTCGGTTTACTCGAAGCAAGTATCCTCGCTATACAAAGCCATCGAAAACAATGTCCGGGAGTCAGGCACCCTCGCAAACCTTCGCGACAAACTGCTCCCCAAACTCCTCTCCGGCGAACTCTCCGTATCCAACGCAAAGGATCAGCAGGCGGGAAAGGCGGAACCAGCCCATGTTTAAAATCGACCCCGCCGCCAACCGCATCAACCCGCTGGAAACGAAACGCTTCAGCGACCTCGGTTTCACCGAGCGCAAGCACCTGCAGGAATGGCTGGAGAACTACCCCCAGGCCCTGACCCAGGGCGACGGCGATGAACTGCTGATTATCCAGAAAGAATTCGACGGCTTCGACGATACTCGAGAACGGCTCGATCTGCTGGCCATCGACAAGGACGGCAACCTGGTCATCATCGAAAACAAGCTCGATGATAGCGGCCGGGATGTGGTGTGGCAGGCGCTCAAGTACGCCAGCTACTGCGCCAACCTGAAGAAGCAACAGGTGGTGGAGATCTTCCAGCGCTACCTGAACCAGAAGGCGCAAAGTACGGGTGCCGAACCCGCCAATGCCGAGCGTGTGCTGCTGGAGTTTCTGCAGGCCGATGACCTGCAATCGGTACAGCTCAATACCCTGAAAAGCCAGCGTCTGATTCTGGTGGCCGCCCACTACCGCAAGGAAGTCACCAACACCGTGCTTTGGCTGAGCCAGTTCGGCGTGAACTGCCAATGCTTCAAGGTGACGCCCTACCAGGCCGGCGCCGAACTGTTCCTGAACGTGGAGCAAATCATCCCCACCCCGGAAGCCTCGGACTTCATGATCGGCATGATGGCCAAGGAAGCCGAGGAAAAGAGCGCCAGCAACGAGCAGAAGCAGAGTCACCGTTTACGGCTGGCGTTCTGGGAGCAGGCGTTGGAGGCGTTCAGTCGCAGTAGCTGCACCCTGTACAACAACATCAGCCCGGGCAAGGACCATTGGTTGGCGGCCGGTTCGGGGCTGTCCGGGATGACCTTGAACCTGATCTTTGGCAAGAGCGAGGTGAGGGTCGAGTATTACATGGGGCGCACCCAGGCCGAGGCGAACCGGTTCGTCTTCGAACGACTGCACGCCGTGAAAGACAGCGTTGAGGCCACCTTTGGTGCGCCGCTGACCTGGATGGCACTGCCCGACCGCAAGGCCTGTCGCATCCAATACGCGATGCCCGTGGACGGCTACGACAAGGCCAACTGGCCCGAGATGATTGTCTGGCTGGTGGAGCACATGACACGGCTGGAGCAGGCGTTGAGCGGGCCACTGGAAAAGATTCGCCAGGAACTCAAGACTACCGACTTCGGCAAGGAATCCACCGCTGGGTACGCGGAATAGGTCCCCCAGTGCTGGCCTTTGAGCCGATTACGGACCATAATCGGCTCACCCACTGATCCAAAAGGGCGGCGTAATCGGCTCATGTATATCTGGCAGCACCCCCGGTGGCCCGACTTTGAATGGGATGAAGCCGCGCTTCGCCCCAGGCTGGATGCTGTGCGCCTGTTACAGGGGCGGTTGCTGGGCCGCGCCGAATGCGCACCTGAGCAGGCGGGGCTGGAGGCGGAGATGGACTCGTTGATCGAGAATGCCATCCGCACCAGCGAGATCGAGGGTGAGCTGCTGGATGCGAGCTCTGTGCGCTCATCGGTGGCGCGCCAACTGGGCCTCGACAAGGCGGGCCTGGTAGGCCGCCCCAGCCCCGTATCCGAGTCATTGGTGGCGCTGCTGCTGGAGGCGACCCATCGGCCCGACGAGGCGCTTTCCCGCCAGCGACTGTGCCGATGGCAGGCCATGCTGTTCCCTGAAGGGCCCGGTGTGTTGCGCACCGTTCGAGTGGGCGAGCTGCGGGGCGATCAGCCCATGCAGGTGGTGTCCGGGCGCATCGACCGGCCCCGGGTTCACTTTGAAGCGCCACCCCGCCAGGGGCTGGAACAGGCACTGGATGCGTTCATCGATTGGTTCAATCAGCCGCCGGCAGGGCTGGATGCGCTGCTCCGGGCGGGTATCGCCCATTTGTGGCTGATCACCCTGCACCCCTTTGACGATGGCAACGGGCGCGTCACCCGGGCGGTTACAGACCGTGCCCTGGCGCAAGCCGAGCGCCGGAGTGTGCGCTTCTACTCCCTGAGCGCCGCCATCATGGCCTGTCGCAACGACTACTACGATCACCTGGAACAAACCCAGCGGGGCGA